>JAKASH010000235.1 GCA_021828225.1 Acidobacteriota bacterium
TGCCGGGGGAAGGTAAAATAGATAGGATAATTATGGGGCATAGGCCCCGCAGAGGACTATGGGTACATATTTCCAGACCGCACTTGGCAAAGTCATTGGATCAAGGAACGAGCGGGAGCTGAAGCGGCTGCAGGCTCGCGTGGATGAGATCAACGCGCTTGAGCCGGAGATGCAGAAGCTGGCCGACGCGGAATTTCCGCATCGCACCGAGCAGTTGAAGAAGCGCCTGGCGGAGGGCGAACCGCTTGACGACCTGCTGCCGGAGGCCTTTGCGCTGTGCCGCGAGGCCGGACGCCGCACGCTGAACATGCGCCATTTTGACGTCCAACTGGTGGGCGGCATGGTGCTGCACGAGGGCAAGATCGCCGAAATGAAGACCGGCGAGGGCAAGACGCTGGTGGCCACGCTGCCCGTCTATCTGAACTCTCTGGAAGGCAAGGGCGTGCACGTGGTGACGGTGAACGACTACCTGGCCAACCGCGACGCCGCCTGGATGGGGCCCATCTACCGCCTGCTGGGGCTGAGCGTGGGCGTGATTGTCCATGATCTGGAAGACGACGAGCGCCGCATCGCCTACAACGCCGACGTGACCTACGGCACCAACAACGAGTTTGGATTTGACTACCTGCGCGACAACATGAAGTTTGAGATCGCGGACTGCGTCCAGCCCGCGCACCATTTCGCCATCGTGGACGAGGTGGACTCCATTTTGATTGACGAGGCGAGAACCCCGCTAATCATTTCCGGCGCGTCGGAAGAATCCATCGATAAGTATTACCGCGTCGACAAGGTGATTCCTCACCTGAAGGCCAAAGAAGATTACGAGATCGACGAGAAGCTGCGTACCGTCAGCCTGCTCGAGCCTGGCATCGCCAAGGCGGAAAAACTGCTGGCGCTCGAAAATATGTACGATCCCGCCAACATGGAGTACATCCACCACGTCTACCAGGCGCTGAAGGCCCATGCGCTCTTCCTGCGCGACAAAGATTACGTGGTGAAAGACGGCGAAGTGATCATCGTGGACGAGTTTACCGGACGCCTGATGCCCGGGCGACGATGGTCCGACGGCCTGCACCAGGCTATCGAAGCCAAGGAAGACGTCAAAATCGAAAAAGAGAACCAGACGCTCGCCACCATCACCTTCCAGAATTACTTCCGCATGTACGACAAGCTCGCCGGCATGACCGGTACGGCGGAAACCGAAGCGGCCGAGTTCGAAAAGATCTATGAGCTGGAAGTGATCGTCGTCCCCACCAACCGCGAGCTGATCCGCTACGAGCACAGGGACGTGGTCTACCGCACCGAGCGCGAAAAGTTCAACGCCGCCATCGAGGAAATTAAGGAGTACCACCTGCGCGGCCAGCCCGTGCTGGTGGGCACCATCGCCATCGAGAAATCCGAACACTTGAGCGCCCAGTTGCGTAAGGCGGGTTACCTGCCGGCGCAGTTCCAGGAATTGCTGAAAGCTGCGGGGCTGGAGGAGCGCAAGCTAGAGAAATGGGCTAGGGAGCTTCGGGACCAGCACGGGCCCGCCATGGACTGGCTGGTCCGGGCCGCCGTCACGGTCACCAGCCTCAGGAAAGCGCTGAGCGAGGGACGGCCCGACTCAGACGGAGACCAGACCCAATTCGTCAATGCCCTGCTCAGAAAAAGAGTGCAAAGGTATTTCGCTCCGACCGTACACCCCCTGGACGGCCAGGGAGCTCTGCAACTGGTGGAACTGGCCGCCAACACCGACCAGAAGTTCGTCCCGGTCCTGGATTATCTGATCGAAATCCAGTGCCGCCCTGAACGACTGGTCGAAGTGCTCGAACAGCGGGAAATCAAACACAACATTCTTAACGCTAAGCAGCATGACCGCGAGGCTCTGATCGTGGCACAGGCGGGCCGCGTGGGCGCTGTTACCGTTTCTACCAATATGGCCGGCCGCGGCACCGATATCCTGCTCGGCGGCAACCCGGAATTTCTGGCCCGGGAAGAGTTCCGCAAGTCGCCGGAAAAATATCGCCAGCAGGGCATCGATCCGGAACCACCCGGGCGCCCGGCAGAAGGCTCCGCGGATGAGATTTACCAGGCGTACGTCAACGCCTACGCGGACTGGCGAAAGAAGTGGACTGATTTCATAAATCGATTTAAGAGCACCACCGACGTCGAACACGAACGCGTCATCGACCTCGGTGGTTTGCACATTCTCGGCACTGAACGTCACGAATCCCGCCGCATCGACAATCAGTTGCGCGGCCGCGCCGGCCGCCAGGGCGACCCCGGCTCATCGCGCTTCTATCTTTCGCTTGAAGACGACCTGCTCCGGATCTTCGCCGGCGATCGGATCTCCAAGATCATGCATAAGCTCGGCATGGAAGAGGGAGTACCAATCGAGTCGCGGCTGATCACGAAGAGGATTGAAGCAGCTCAAAAAGCGGTCGAAGGCCAGAACTTTGAGTCCCGGAAGCACCTGCTTGAATATGATGACGTAATGAATAAACAGCGGGAAACCATCTATGGTCTGCGCCGCCAACTGCTCCAGGGCGATGATCAGAAGGAGTACCTCCTCGACTCTGTTAATCGAGTTGTTGACTGGCTGGTAACAACCTATTGCCCCAAGGAGCAGCATGCGGATGCGTGGAACACCCAGGGGCTGCAGAGCGAATTCTGGGGACGCTTCGGAGTCGATCTCCGTAAGCATGATTTGAAATATGATCCCAAAACGCTCGACGTGCTGTCTGAAGATCTGAAGGATATCGTTCGTAAGCGTTACGAGGAGCGCGAACAGGTCTGGGGCGCGGAACGCATGCGGCTGCACGAGCGCATGATCATGCTGCAAGTGGTTGATGCCCAGTGGAAGGACCATCTGCTGGCCATGGACCACTTGAAAGAGGGCATTGGTCTGCGCGGATACGGACAACGCGATCCGCTGGTAGAGTACAAGCGCGAATCCTTTGACATGTTCGAGGCTCTAATGGACCGTACGGAGGACGAAACCCTTCGCTACCTGTTCCTGATGCGGACCCCCGAAGAGGAAGAAGAGCTGATTCGTCAGTATCAGCGGCGGAAGCGGCGCGAGCAGGCAGAGATGCGCATGGTCGGCGGCGGGGTTATGGAAAAGCCTCAGCAGGTCATCCGCAAGGAAAAAATCGGCCGGAACGATCCCTGCCCCTGCGGCAGTGGCAAGAAGTATAAGAAATGCCACGGCGCACCGGTTGCAGTCGCCGCCGGATCAGACAAGTCCAGCCATCCGCCGGAACCTCCCGCCACTGCATAATGAATCCACTCGACCCGGCGTTGCGATCCCGATGAACCGGGGCCCTTTCACGTCCCTCACTCGCCAATTCATAAATGTTCCAGGTTAAGGATTTGTTGAAAAGCCCCGGAATTATTCACCCTACAGAGCTAACGTCATCACAAGATCACGGTATTCGCCGGATTTTCTGAATGCCGTGATGTTTCTCTTCGCTCAGCATTCCGTGCCCAAAGCGCTTTTCAAGAAACTACCAATAGAAAAGCTCCTGCGACACTGCCTTTGCCTCTTTTCACACAGGCTTTCGGCAGCATCGCAGGAGCTTGAGTAGGTTGCTACAGCTCCAGGCGAACGGCGGTTAGATCATTCGCCGCCGCTAGGAGAGATCACAACGAACATGCCCTGTCCTTGCCGATTGACCCGCAACAGGACCTGTCCTTTAGCTTCGCCAGCCAGCCGGTTGAAGTCGTTAACATTATGGACGGGCTGACGGTTGATGCTCTCGATGATATCTCCCTGCGTTAACCAGTCAGCCGCCGGGCTACTGGGATCAACGCCAGAAACGACCACTCCGCTAACGCTGCTTGGGACACCGAGTTGATCCCGAAGGCTAGGAGTAAGGTTTTGAACAGAGATGCCTGCGAGGGCAGTCCCCGTCGGGCCTTGACTTGTACCGGGAGCCGTGGTCGCACTGATGTTGGTGGGCCGCTCACCCAGTGTAACCTTGATATCCATCGGTTTTCCGTTGCGGAGAACACTCAAAGTTACAGTGGTTCCAGGGTTGGTTTCCGTCACCATGGATGTGAGTGTTCCATTGTCGGGAACGGTTTGTCCGTTGAATTTGCGGATCACATCGCCGTCCTTGATCCCCGCCTTGGCTGCTGGCCCGTCGGGCTCGACGCTCTGGACCAGGGCCCCGGAGGTATCCGGGACGTCAAATTCCTTGGCCAGTCCAGGGCTTAAACTCTGGACCATGACCCCGAGGTAACCCCTTGTTACCTTTCCGGTCTTGATCAGATCCTCCATGATGTGCTTGACGGTATTGGAGGGAATAGCGAAGCCGATGCCCATGAACCCGCCCTGACCTCCCGGACCCGAATCACCGCTGAGAATTGCGGTGTTAAGCCCCACAACCTGGCCCTTGACATTTACTAATGGGCCGCCGGAATTGCCGGGGTTGATCGCGGCGTCCGTTTGGATGAAGTTCTCTAAAGTCTGGCGCTCAATTCCAAATCGGCCAACTGCGCTGACAGCACCTCGGGTCACGGTAAAATTGAGACCGAACGGGTTGCCGAAAGCCATCACAATGTCACCAACGTGAAGGTCATCCGAGTTCCCCCAGGCAGCCACCGGCAGATTATCCGCCTCGATCTTGATGACCGCAATGTCGTCCACCTTGTCCGCGCCTACGACCTTAGCCTTGAAGGTTCGCTTGTCTGAGAGCATCACTTGAATATCTGTTGCATTGGCAATGACGTGGTTATTGGTCACAATGTAGCCTTGGGGTGATACGATTACACCGGTACCCAACGCGTGCATTCTTTGCTCCTGCGGCGTCTGGCCTCCAAAGCCAGGCATATTGCCGAAAAACCGGCGCCAAAACGGGTCGGAAAGGAAGGGGGACTGTTGAACCTTAACTACCTGGGTGGTGCTGATGTTAACCACCGCAGGGCTCACAGCCTTGACAATCTGCTCGTAGGCATGATTCATCTGCTCGAGCTGATTAACTCCCGGGCCGTCAAGAGCCTGGCCGTCGGCCAGCACGACGTTGGAGTAACTTCGGTGGCCAAGGTACATCATCGAAGCGAGAACCAGGCACAAAATGCCGACCATGGTCAGGCTTAGCCCGAGAAAATTCTCGCGAAAAAACTTCTTTGAAAGACGCGGCATGAAAAACTTTCTCCTTTCGTTTACTCTTCTGCCGAGGGCTCAATTCGTCTGGGGCCGGATCGATTTTGCCATTTGCTACGATGCATCCGCAGTACTAATCGGTTTCCTGCTAACGTAATCCTGGAAATGTAAATAGTGTGTAAAGATGCCCTGCTGCCTTGACCCTCAAGCGTGCCAAGCCCCTGGCCCATCATGACTTATCCTTCTACTCTCAGGCCTGGGCACACGCTAACCCTTATTAGCATATCACACATCCATTCGGCAGGAGAAATCGCAAGTGTGACGAAAAGTTAATAGGTACCGCGAAAATCAACCGTCGTTATGTACCAGTTAGTTAAGATGATTTAGGGAGACGCAAGCCAGGCACGCAGTGCCAGGGTTCGCCCGGAAGTAGCCAGAAGTCAAATCGGAGTGGTGCTATTCACCGCAGTGAGAATCAGCCTTCTCTTGCCGGTTGGCAGAGATTATAAAGTCAGGAGAAAGATCAGGCATCGTGCCCGGGTGCCTCGTTTGTAGCCGCCTCCGGCAGCGACGAGAGTTCGCGAAGATTAT
>JAKASH010000236.1 GCA_021828225.1 Acidobacteriota bacterium
TGTGTGATTGGCAACAAAATCGAGGATCAACTGCATGCCGCGTTTGTGGATGCGCTCGAGTAGTCGAGCCAGAGCCGCATCCCCACCCAACCCGTGATCAACCGTGTAAGCGGCGATGGCAAATCCAGAACCGCAGATGTCTTCCTCCTTCAGGTCCGGTAGGGTCTCCTGAAATTCCTTACGCCACTCCGGGTTCTGGCGCGCGATTTGCTGCCCGGCTAGGCCAGTCTGCCAGACGCTCAGGAACCAGACCCAGTCAAAGCCCTTTTCGGCTAACTGGTCCAGGTCGGCATCGGGAATGTCATCCAAGGTAGCGGGCCGGCCGAGTTCACGGGAAAGTTGGGTTAACCAGACGCGGGTGTTGATCTGATAAAGCGATGGATAGAGGGGTTCGCGCATCCCAGCTCCAATCTCAGTCTCGGCCGCGCACCGCGCCTGCGGCCTAGCCGCTCTCGACCTGTTCTAAATCTACGACTGCGGCCACCGTGCCGAGCGCTAGCTCCTGTTAGCGGCAGTGGTGGCAACCAGCGACATCGCGATATTTTCGATTTGTCGTGACCTATCCCTTTCCCACTGCCGACGCCGCAGCAGCCGCAGACACACTTCGGAAATTGTCAATCAGGATGTAAACGCTGATTGAGAGCACCCAGAGCGGAAAAACCAGCAGAATCCACTCGATGGTTTCGACGGTCAGCAGGAGCATTAGTGCCAGCGCTAAGCCGAGGAATGCCATCCAGCGTGGAACGATTCCGGTTCGTACCGAGATCACAGAAGTCGAGACCATGAATACGCCGGCCATTTTTATGGCGTACATGTGCATCGCCTGAAAAATTTGGATGCGGCCCAGGGCATAGGCACCGGATTCTGTCAGGTTCACGAGCCCGCTGCCCAAGAGTCTGACGATTCCTCCCGCGAGCGAACCCGCGACGAAGATCATGGCCAGGAACAGCAGCGCGCTGCCGAAGAAAACGGTCGCAAAGAAACGGTCCTCCAGATCCCCTAAGCGGTCACGCAGCACGCCAACGAACCACAGGAAGGCGATGCCGGCGAACGGCAGCAGATCCAAGGCGAGAGAGATCCTCCTCGAATGACTGACAACGTCCGTCGCTGCTACCATCGGATTGGCGGGAATGGAAGTCCGGATCAGCATCATGGAGGTCATCAGCAAGAGGGAAAAGATGATCCCAGCAATGGCGGCAGCGCGCGGCGTCCTCATGCCCTGACGGAACAAATCTACTCTCTGCTTCATTTAGAGCCTCGAAATATCCGTTCGTGAACTCGACCTCCGCTCCAGCGCCGCGCCTCCGGCTTAACCGCTCACTACTTGCTTTACTTCGGTGAATGCGGCCATCTTGCTGATCTCGAGTGCCTGTTCTGGCGAAGTGGTTGCAAACAGATGCATGGCGCGGGCAATGATCCCCGTCCATCCGGTCTGATGGTTGGCGCCGAGGCCGGCCCCGTTGTCACCGTGGAAGTACTCGTAGAACAGGAGGTAATCGCGCCAGTGCGGGTCCTCCTGAAACTTCCGGGTTCCCCCATAGACCGGCTGCCGCCCATAACTTTCGGGCAGAAAAATGCTGGCCAGCCGGCGCACGATCTCCTGGGCAACCTGATATAAGGTCATGTACCGCCCCGCCCCCGTGGGACATTCGATCGTGAAGTCATTGCCATAGTAGCTGTAATACTGCAGCAACGCGCGGATGATCATCGACGAGGCGATCCACAGGAAATGCTCTGCGAACTTGAGCGACATCTCCATATAAGCTGGCCGCTCCAGTGCCAACTGCGAAGCGATCTCGAGCATGTTCTGGCAGAAGAGTGCCATCCAGGCGGTCCCGTCGGCCTGCTCCAGGTATCCGCCCGTCGGCAGCGGAGCGCTGCGGTCGAAGACGCCGATATTGTCGAGGCCAAGGAATCCGCCCTCGAAGACGTTGTTGCCGGAGCGGTCCTTGCGGTTAACCCACCAGGTGAAGTTGAGCAACAACTTCTGGAAAGACCGCTCGAGCCAATCGACATCGCCCTGGCCGCTTCGGGCCTTCTCCAAGCGGTAGGCGAAGATAGTGGACCAGGCGTGCACCGGCGGGTTGACGTCACCGAAGTTCCATTCGTAGGCGGGGATTTGTCCGTTGGGATGCAAGTAGTCTCCCTGGAGCATCAGGTCCAACTGCCGCTTGCCGAAGTCAGGGTCCACCAGGGTCAGCGCGAGGACATGGAAGGCCAGGTCCCAGGCCGCATACCAGGGGTATTCCCACTTGTCCGGCATCGAGATGATGTGGGCATTGCACATGTGGTGCCAGTGCTCGTTGCGAGGAGCGCGGCGCCGCTTCGGCTTGAACGGGTCGGCACCGTGCTCCTCGAGCCACTGGTCGACATCATAGTAATAAAGCTGCTTGGACCATAACATGCCAGCCAACGCCTGGCGCATCAAGCTGGCCTCATCGGCGCCGAGTGACGACGGGATGACCGAGGCATAGAACTCATCTGCTTCGGACAGCCGGGTGGTCATCACTTCATCGAAATGCTCGCCAAAGGGATCTCTCTGGGCCTCGGGCGCAGTCTCGGTGAGGCGCAGGCGCAGCACAACACTCTCTCCAGCGCCCACCGTCAGCTTGTAGTCCGCAGACACCTTCGTTCCTATAGAAGCGGGGTTCACCGCCCCACCGAAGCCATGCACGATATAGTTATTGATTCCGTCCTTCACATAGGGCGTGCTGTCACGTCCTCGCCATGATTGCCCTGGCTATTCGTCAGGCCGAAAAGACGCTCTTTCAGGATCGGGTCCTTGCCGTTCCGCAGGGCCAAAGCAAAGCAGAGCTGTTGTTCGTCATCAGAAATGCCGGCAAGTCCGTCTTCGCCCCAGCGGTAGGCGCGGGAGCGGGCCTGGTCGTGGGTGAAGTAGTCCCAGGCGTTTCCGTCTTCACTGTAGTCCTCGCGCACCGTTCCCCACTGGCGCTCACTCAGATAAGGCCCCCACTTCTTCCAGGCTTCAATCTTTTCATTGGCAGATTCGAGTCGCGTAGTTTCCGCATTCTTGCTGATCATTGTGGTCTCCTCTCGAGTTGCGTAGCGAGTGTTTGATGGTGTGCCGGTCTGGACGCACACGCGCTCCCACAGACGACCCGCCTTATCACCAGGAACGTGCGAAAGGACAGTTCCTCCAACTCATAACATTGAACTAGTTACATGCTAGGAGTGAGAAATGCCTTGTCACAACTGTCAGAATTACCAGTAGCGGGGCAGTCTTTGATGTCATAAGGGTTGCTGTTCCGGCCGACGCCGATTTCAGTTGGTGACTCTCAAGGATTTAATGCCTTGGCCAGTCCGCCGAGCATTTTTCGCAGACCGCAGGTACCCGGGCGATTGTCCGTACCATCTCCACACAATCTTCAGACGGTTGGTAGTCGCGCCGCCTCGAAATCAGCCCAAAGCCGCTTTCGGCGCCAACAACTCATGTCAAGTCAGGAGGAAAGAGCCTCTCCCCAAGGACGGCGTGCCTGGGTCACTTCCTTCCTATCTGTTCCTTTGCTGCCGCAACCACCTCTTCCGGGTGGAACCCGAACTTCTTCTGGAGTTCCTTGAGAGGTGCCGAGGCCCCAAAGGTCTTCATGCCGATTATGCGACCCCCCAAGCCGGTGTATCGCTCCCACCCGAAGGTTGATGCCTGCTCCACTGCCACTCGCGCGCTCACGCTGGGTGGCAGCACGCTGTCGCGGTAATCCTGTGGCTGGTGGTCGAAAATCTCCCAGGACGGCATTGAGACCACCCGAGACCGAATACCTTCGGCGAGTAACTTCTCATGAGCCTCCACGGCCAGGCTGACTTCACTCCCTGAGGCGATGAGGATCACCTCGGGATTTCCGCCCAGGGCGTCGCCGAGCACGTAAGCGCCGCGTGCCACACCCGAGGCTGGCGCGTACCTACGGCGATCGAGCGTCGGGAGGGCCTGACGCGACAGTACGAGTACGACAGGTTCGTGGGTCAGTTGCATGATGTAGCGGTAAGCCTCGACAACCTCATTGGCATCGCAAGGCCGTAGCGTGATCAGTCCGGGGATGGCGCGCAATGAGGCGAGTTGCTCGACTGGCTGATGTGTCGGTCCATCTTCACCGACGCCGATTGAATCGTGCGTAAAGATGTGAATCACCGGGATCTCCATCAAGGCGCCCAGGCGAATCGCCGCCCTCCCGTAATCGCTGAAGATCAAAAATCCTGAGCCAAAAGGCCGAATCTTGGACAGGGATAACCCGTTCAGGATAGCTCCCATGGCGTGTTCCCGGATTCCAAAGTGGAGGTTTCGTCCGGCAGGGTTCTCGGCACTAAAATCTCCGGCGCCTTCGAACGTGAGACGCGTCTTACATGAAGGGCCGAGGTCAGCAGAGCCTCCCAGTAACCACGGCATGTTCTTCGCAATGGCGTTCAGTGCCTGGCCCGAGGCGTCCCGAGTTGCGATTCCCTTGGAATCCGCGGCGAAGGTTGGCAATCCTTTATCCCAATCTTCAGGCAACTCGCGACGGATCATGCGATAACCCTGGTCTGCGAGCTCAGGGTACTGTTGTCGAAATACTTCAAACTTAGCCATCCACGCGTCGCGCAACGCCTGCCCGCGTGCTCCCATACCCGCCTGGAAATGTTCACGCACGCCGTCGGGCACGAGGAACCTCACGTCTTCCGGCCAGCCGTAATGGCGCTTTGCCAGCCTGATCTCCTCATCTCCCAGCGGCTCGCCGTGCGCGGCACTGGTATCTTGTTTGTTCGGTGCGCCGTAGGCGATGTGGCTATCGACAATGATCAGGGTGGGTCGCTCCTTTTCATTCTTGAACGTGCGAAAGGCGCGCTCCAGCATTTCCAGGTCGTTGGCATCGCCCACCCGCGTCACGTTCCACCCGTACCCCATGTATCGTGTCGCCACATCATCGCTGTAAGTCAAAGCTGTATTGCCTTCGATGGTGATGTGGTTGTTGTCGTAAATCCAACACAGGTTGTCGAGTTTGAGATGCCCCGCCAGCGAAGCAGCTTCGCCAGAAATCCCTTCCATCATGCACCCGTCGCCACATAGCGAATAGACATCGTAATCGAACAATTCGAAGTCCGGGCGATTGAAATAACTCGCGAACCACCGAGCGGCAATTGCCATGCCAACACTGTTAGCAAGTCCTTGTCCTAATGGGCCCGTTGTTGTCTCAACGCCCGAGGTCCAACGGTATTCCGGGTGGCCGGGGCATTTGCTCCCAAGCTGCCGAAAACGCTTGAGGTCTTCCAGCGTCACCGACAAATGCCCGAGCGTCTCATACTTGGGATTGACCGCTTTCACGCCGGTCAAATGCAACATTGCATATAAGAGGGTCGAAGCGTGGCCGGCGGAAAGCACGAAACGGTCGCGATTGGGCCAGATCGGGTGGTTGGGGTCAAAGCGCAGGAAACGCTGCCACAGACAATAGGCTACCGGCGCCAGGGCCATCGGCGTTCCCGGGTGGCCTGAATTGGCCTGTTGCACTGCGTCCATCGCCAGAGTGCGGATGGTATTGATGCTCAGTTGCGCGAGTTCTGTGTCAGTTATCGGTCTTTTGATTGGTGTGGCAGCCATGGGTCACTCCTCGCTGTACGGCAGTTTGTTCGTCCAAGCCGTGAGTCTGGTGCTGGGATGTCTACACCTCCGGCCCCAGAGATC
>JAKASH010000237.1 GCA_021828225.1 Acidobacteriota bacterium
GTGGAAGCTGCTGAAAAAGCACGAGTGCCGAATATGATCTGGTATAACTACCGCCGCGTGCCGGCAGTTGCTCTCGCCAAGGAACTGGTCAGCGGCGACCGGCTTGGCCGGATCTTTCATTATCGGACTAAATTCCTGCAGGATTGGACCATTTCCAAAGATCTTCCCCAAGGCGGCGAAGCCCTGTGGCGTCTTGACGCACAGGTTGCCGGCAGCGGCGTCACCGGCGACCTGCTCGCTCACTGCATCGATACCGCCCTTTGGCTGAACAGCCCGATAGACTCGGTTACATCCTTCACCGAAACCTTCGTCAAAGAACGTAAGCAGACCCTCACGGGTGAAGTGCAGAAGGTCGAAATCGACGACGCGAGTGCATTTCTGAGGCGCTTTGCGAACGGCTCGCTGGGTGTTTTTGAAGCGACCCGCTACGCACGCGGACACAAGGCTCTCTACACGTTTGAAATTAACGGAGAAGAGGCTTCCATCATCTGGGACCTTCACGATCTGCACCGGCTGCAATACTTCGACCATCGTGACGAAGGAAGACTGCGCGGCTGGAGATCAATCCACGTAACGGACAGTGATCATCCCTATATGAAGCACTGGTGGGTACCAGGACTGCAAATCGGATATGAACACACATTCGTTCATCAAGCCGCCGACTTTATGTACGGATTAGCTGACGGGAACGTGCCGGGACCAAGTCTGCGCGATGGATTGGCAACAGATTATGTGACCGATGCCGTGCTGGCCTCAGCGAAAAACAACCGCTGGCAGAACGTGCCCCGTCCTTGATAGGGAATGTCCACACCTTTTTGAGTGCAGGGTGTCTTTGCTTTGGCTGCCTGAGTCAATAGATCTGATTCAGGACGCTGGCACTCTTTATTTTTAAGGCCTGAAGTAGAGCTGAGGGGTGAAGAGGACCACCCATAGCTTCGACGTGCAAGAGGAGGAGTCATGACAAAGTCGGTAACCACGAGAAAGTGTCTCGCAGTCATAATTGGAATGGTTGGAATAGGGCTTCTTACTGGACTTGCTTTGATGACCCAGCCGCGAGCGTGTGCGGCGCGACCGCCTGCGCGAGGGCAAGACCCACGTGGAACGGTCAAGCTTCGTCCCGATGGGATGCAAGTGAATTTCCCCTTTCGGGAGCCCAATCCCATGGATTTCAACAATCATAAAGGCTACGTGTCGCTTTTCGACGGCAAGGATCTCAAGGGATGGAAGGGCGATCCCAGCGTCTGGAGTGTGAAGAACGGCGAAATCGTTGGCGTTTCGACAAAGGCTGATCCGAAGCACAGTTATCTTGTGTATCGCGGACTCGTGGCCAGGAACTTTGATCTGAAAGTAGTGGCAAGGGTTGCAGAGGGTGGCGGCAGCGGCATACAATATCGCAGCAAAATAGGACTGCCTTATCGCGGCCCGGGCAAGTCACCGGTTTCCAACATGAATTGGTGGATGACCGGACCGCAATGCGACTTCTGGTTTCCGGTACCCCCTTATGCCTCCGCCTTCACGGGCCAGCTTTATTCGGAAAACACTCCGCTCGGCATTATCGCCTGGCGCGGACAGGTGGTGCAGATGGCGCCAGGCGATACGCCCACATTAGTTGGCAATATAGGCAACCGGACGGCGCTTGGAGGGTACGATAAGGTTGATAATTGGAATCAGTTTCTGGTCATAGCGCGTGGCAGCACAATCATAAATATCGTGAACGGACAGTTAATGTCGGTGCTGGTGGATGACAATCCGGACGACTCGAACAACCAACCCGGAATGATTGGAATCGAAATCGAAAGCGCGCCTTGCATAGTGTCGGTTCGAAGTGTCTGGATTCGGAAGCTGGCTTATTGATATCTGCATATATAATGCAAGGACGTAGGACAAAAATTTAGAAGAACACAAAATCAACTAACCGGCGTGTAACGTTCTCCACACCCGTAGCTCTAGAATGCCCAAACCAGTCAGCGGGAGGCCCAGTGGTTCAGGCTGACCTTAAAGGAGCTACGCACGCCATGATTTCACGAAAGGATGGTCCGCCTAAGGTGCATGAGTGGTGGGAGTGGAGGAACGCATATTACGGAGACCGGGACATGGATCTCTGGTGGGAGGCAATCATTCAACTTTTGGCCGAACATGCCCGTTTCGCCCAGTCCGATGTTGCAGAACCCTGTTCCGGTCTTCAGCTTCCTCGAGTCACCATTGACCGGTTGTATTTGGCAACTGACAGCCGAATTGAGCGGGATCGGATAGCCTCGATACGGCCTAAACGTAGTCCTTTGAAAGCTCAATCCTGCGACCCCAAAGGCTGCGAATCTATATCACATTTAAGTGCAGGGCAAAAGGAGAGTTGACCAGGGACACATAGCCGGTCGGCGCGATCCCTGAAGTAGAGGGTGTTAATTTGTTGAGCATCAAGCATCACGGCGCTTAGAATCGTTGGTGGCCCTGCCGCCGCTAGTACCCTTGCTGAAGCTGCTGAGAACGGTTCTGAGCCGATTCGCTCCGCAGCATTGGAAGCGATCGAGGAATTGGCGACGGAAGGGGAACGGTTAGAAGACACGGAACGCCCACTGGTGGTCAAACAAGAGACCATCCAGGCCCGTGCAGTGGTCATTGGCCATACAACGCCGCGGCGCGGGCGGGGCGGCGATGTCCTTGGGAACGTCGTTGAGGCATTGCATCGTGTGCGTTCGGATGCCCGCACATCTTGCTACATACGGCAGAGGGCAGCGTGTGTTGGGATATTTGAACTTCTGACGACGAGAAGGTATTGTTTTACCCTTGTCGTCTTTTCGGGTTTTGGGAGGGGCACTATGTCTTCATCGTTCGAACACTCAGACAGATCTGCGACTTCGATGACTCTCAGGTACACGTCCTTTCTAATACCCGCGCTTCCGTCTATATCCCCAAAGTTTCAAGCAGAAATATGATCATCACGGCGCACGGGAAAGTTCTATGGCCGGCAAAATCAGCATCTAAACTTATTGGTGCGCTCACTGTCTCGGAAGAGGATTTGTCCATCAAATGTGTGGTGGGAGCGGGCGATTACCGCTTTCGTGAGGCACCATCAATTTCCAACTGATTTGTAATTGGGCTTACACTTCGAGGCCAGTATGTCAAATGAGGTGAGAATGGAGTGCCAATGAACCGCAGAGAATTCGTTAAAAACGCCGTTGCCAGTTCCGTGGGTCTGGTTACCGCTCGCGCTATCACACGGAGCACCGCCCGAGCGGCAGACATTAGTGCTAATCCTGGCTGGCATTACTCCTCTCCAAGCCTGGATGTAGAAGTGTCGAACACTGTGCCGGGGTTGTCTTCGCTCAACATTGACAGCCTCGGGCTGGGCAAGCGCGGAGCTAATGTGATGAGCCCGATCGTCTCTCCTTGGGCGGAATTTACTGCCGTTCGCTACGCGAGTAGCGGCGGCATCAAAGCTGAGTATCGCTTCCGAGGCCAATCCAAAGATTCGGCAGCGGCCTGGACGATAGAGGTTCGAGACCGGCAGATCCTGCTGTCTTCCCGCTGGAATGCGGCCGCACCGCCACAGCCATTCGTCCTCACATTTGACCTGTACCATTGTTTTTCCACGCTGCTTGGGATCTTCGACGCCGATGGGGGAATCCGTTTGCCGGCCGTGCTGCACCTGCCGCTTCAGGGACCGATTCGAATCAGCTCTATCAGCCCCGCCCGCGCCAGTGTCGGTTACACGGCCGACAGGGGTATAGGCCTCAAGGTGACATTTCCGCCTGCTACGGCGGACAGCCCGCAGGTTAAATATCGAATGGAAGTCACGGCGATCTATCCGAAACTGCCGGGCGTCGATGACGACCCGCGCTTTAACGCCTTCAAGCGGAACTGGCTTAATATTTTTCAATTGAATCCCGACCGCAGGCTGCTCTCTAATAATTCCACCAGTTCCTCGTGCGCGTTCTGCTATTACGAGTATGCCGATGTTGCCGCCCATACACCACCACTGGCCACGGGACTCTCCGCCACAGATCTTTTGCGCCAGACGCTCGATGGGATTTTGGCTGGCGAGCCAGCGTATGGGCTCCGGCCTTCCAGGAATTTCGCCGATGATGCGTCCGACTCCATCCCCTCCCTACTGATCGCCGCCCATGAGTGCGTTCGTGCGGGCCAGAGCGACACATGGTTAGCAACGAACTACGAAACGATTAAATACTGGGCTGACGGAATGCTCTCCACAGTCAAGGATCCCGATGACATGATCGAGTACTACGTCAGCGGAAATTCAGGGATATGGCCTAATGGCGCGCCGAAGTTCAGGCCGTCGAACTGGTGGGATACAATCGGATTCGGCCACGAAGATGCTTACTCCAATGCGCTTGCCTGGCGGGCGCTCGGCGCTATGACGGACATGGCGCGACGCATGGGAAGGCAAACAGACGTCGCGCGTTACCAGGCAGCTGCCGAAAGGATCCGGGCCCACTATTTCCGCACCTTCTACGACCCCAAAGCAGGCGTCATCGCAGGCTGGAAGAGCGCCGATGGGAAACTTCACAACTACTATTTTCTCTGGGTCAACGGCATCGCCGTGCTGTATAACCTTGTGCCTCGCAATGAAGCGCACTTGATCATGGCGAAACTCATCGCCAAAATGCGGAAGGTTGGATACAATCACTTCAATCTGGGTTTGCCCGGCAATCTGGTTTCGGTCGCATTGAATGATTGTGTGGACAAGCGCGGCCACGGTCGCTTCGGCTGCGGCGTTCTCCCCAGCAATCCGGGCGGCTTTGAAAAGTATGAGAACGGCGGGGCCACCGCAAGTTTTGCATATTTCTTTATCGCCGCTCTCTATCATCTCGGCATGCGTAAAGAGGGAGACCGGATTCTCCTTCCGATTCTTCAGTCCATCGGGAAAGGCGGCTTCCAGGGGTTTGGGCCGAACGGAAATTCCTATGACTGGAAAATGTGGGATGGCACCCCGATGGGCTACGAGGGTCTCCTAACTGACAATTACTACGTGTTGCTTGCAGTTTTAGCGAGACAGCAACTGTTATCATAATCCGGCCAAGGCCATATGGGACATACACATGGGGGCTCCATTGCAGAATCTCCGCGTGAATCTTCGCCTGTGGGCAGCAGCTAAAGGGAAACGACGACGAATACAAGCAGAGGTACCCGCCGCAAAAAGTGCGGCTAAGAGAAAAGACTGGTCCCCGTCGGACAGGTCATTTTTTAATTGGTGTGCTCCGCCAAAATGTGATCCGCGATGAGCGTAATGCAATTCATGCTTACCTGAGCCTAGAGGAATTGCCTGCCCCGGGATCACGAGGTTCTTCGGCTATGCAAATCTAATTCACAAGGCAAGCCCGTATGCGAGTGTGTCCGGCAGGTCTTTGCTATGGGTTGTCGACGAATTGGCAGTCCACATTATGCAGTCCGATCATAACGATGGTGCAAGCCGCCGAGTTGCTCCCGGGAAAGGATTGGTCCTGAAGCCCTGGAGCCAATTCTGCCACTCGGGGTTCCTTTCCCAAGTCCCAAACGTGTGCGGTCCTCATGGTAGTAGTGGACGTATTCGGCAAGCAGACGTTTCAGAGGGAGTTCATTCATCGAGATAATGGGATCGAGCGGGTCTCGTCGGCAGCTTTCGACCCACTGCTCGGCCACGCCGTTTTGCCATGGGCCTTCGAAAGAGG
>JAKASH010000238.1 GCA_021828225.1 Acidobacteriota bacterium
CTGGAGTAGTGGTTCGTCCATTTACAGTTCCTGATCACATCGACCTTAACGGGAAACCGAGCTTTTACCCGGGAAGCTATGCGACGAACAACAAGCAGGGAGGCTATCCGTTCGGCAAATACCCACCTCTGGATGACAATTTCTACTTTTTGAAGGCCGTATACGAATACTGGGTGATGACGCATAGTCTCGCGTTCTTCGATTCAGCGGTGAAGACTTCCTTCGGGGAGGTGAAGCTTTCCAGCCTCTGTGAGCATGTTTACAAGGCTGTTCCGATAGACCCTTCCACCGGACTCGTGACGGCCGGCAACATCAAGCAAGAAAACGCCAAGGACTGGGGATTCTGCGACGGAGAATTCAAATCCGGCGAGTTGCTGTTTCCTTCGGTCCTGAGGTACATCGCTGCCCAGGAGTTGGCCCAAATTTTCCGTGCCGCTGGCGAGAAGGAGAAAGCAGTCAGGTACGAACGAGACGCCGAGCAGATTAGAAGGTCTATCCCCAAAGTGTTTTTCCACGCTTCGCAGAATGCTGGAGAAGGATGGCTAAATTCTGCAACGGGCGTTGGCAATCAGCCGGACGTGTGGGGAAGCGCTTTCGCGGTCTGGAGTGGAGTTGTGAAAGGCAGGGTGGCCGAAGAGGTCTGCCGGGCACTGGTTCGTGCATTCCGGGAAAAGACCGCTGTGCGGGAGGGTTGCGTCCGGCAAATTCTGACGACTGATCCAACCAACCACGGAGGCCGGCAGAATTCGATTGTAAAGCTGGGGACTTATCAGAACGGCGGCTATTGGGGAACACCGACTGGCTGGTATATCACCGCCATGGACAGGGTTGACCACGAGGCAGCCGTGCAAATGGCCCAGGCCTACATCCGCTTCCTGAGGGAGAACCGGCTTTCCGATGGGATGGCCAAAGCGTGGGAATGGTTTAACCCGGACACAGGGCAGCACAACAACCCGCTCTACGTCGCCACCGTGGCTTTGCCGTATCTGAGCCTGAAAGAAGCCGGGTTGCTGAAATGAGGCGGCGAAAAGAGTGATCCACTGACGGTTTGATAGTTAAGACAGGGAGCCCAATGCACGATCTGAATGGAGACAAGATGTCAAAGAAGAGGACGATACCGGAGGAAGTGATTCGCACGAAGGCTGGAGAATTTGGCAAAACCCTCCTCAACCGGCGGGACTTTGCAAAATTGACGCTGGGTGCTGTGGGCGTAGCCGGGGCAGGGTGGCAGTCGCTTGCGTGGGGCGCCCAATTGGCCGCAACGGCTGGCACTCAGGTGATGCAGAGAGTCCAGTACGGAATTGGGCCCGGCTGGTCTCGTGAGCTTGGTGATGTCCGTGTCGAACTCCGGGTGTCAGAAAAAGCCGACGCGATCTGGGCGCATATTCCCTGGAGGCGCAGGGACCGGATGCCGCAGAACAAGGCGGTCATCCTGGTGGATGCCAAGACCGGCAAGACCATCAAGAACCTGGCAAGAGCTGCCATCAACCGTGAATTTGGCGATCTCATATTTCAACCAGAAACGGTCCCGGGTACCTACTTCCTTTACTACTTGCCCTACAAGGCTAACCCCGTTTCATGGGCTTATTCGATCACTTATCTTTCTCCGAAAGCGACAGCCGATCCGGCGTGGCTTGCAAGGCATCAGTTGGCGGCGAAACATTCTGATGGCAATGTCTTGCGCACTTTGCCGCAGGCAAAAGTGCAGGAGATCCAGGCTCGGAACGACTTCAACCGTTTTGATCCCATGGAGGTCATTGCCACGGAAGAAGAGACTCGCAATCTTCTGGCTCATTACCCTGGGCGGACCTACCTGACTTTTCCCGAAGAGCGCCAGTTTCCGATCCGAATGACCGAGGACCTGCCGCTCCGCTGGATTGAAAGAGGGCCAAGCACAGAGTTTCGGGGCGTGGCTGAACGAGGAGAATTTTTTGCTTTTCAGATCGGGATCTATGCCTGTCGGGCGGCGATTCCAAATCTCTCCGTGCGGTATGAAGATTTAATATCCGCCCGGGGCGGAAAGATTACGCGAGCCTCCATGCGATGTATCAACCTGGCCGGAAACGATTGGGCCGGGCGGCCCGTGACGATGACTTTCTCGGTTCCGCAGGGAACGGTACGCGCCCTCTGGTTTGGAATCCAGATCCCGAAAGATGCGGAGGCCGGCAGATACCGTGGCGCACTGGTTCTCCACCCCGAAGGAGCTGAGGAGACTCGCATCCGATTGAACATCGACGTTTCACGGCAAACAGTGGAAGATGCCGGAGACAACGATCTGTGGCGGCAAGCACGACTGAGGTGGCTGGACTCGACCTTGGCCGTCGACGATGAGGTTACCAAACCTTACACGCCCTTGAAAGTGCAAGGTCGGACGGTGAGTTGCCTCGGACGCGAAGTTCGGTTTGCCGCGAACGGCTTTCCGGAAAGCATCCTGAGCAACGGGCGGGAAACTCTGGCCAAGCCGGTATCGATGGTCGTTGAAACCTCAGAGGGAGAAGTTCATTGGAGCGCAGGTGCGACGGACGTTCTCGGTTCTGGAGCGGGTTCAGTCACCCGGCAGACGAAGATGACCGCCGGCAAGGTAAGACTGCTTTGTCGGGCCCGGATGGAATTCGATGGTTACATCAACTATCGCGTCACGCTTACGGCGCAAAGTAGAACTCCGGTAAAAGATATTCGCCTGGAGATTCCTCTGCGCAAAGAGATCGCCACCTACATGATGGGGTTGGGATGCAAAGGAGGCTATCGTCCGAAGGACTGGAAATGGGTTTGGGACATCAACCGGGCCAATAATCAGGTATGGCTTGGGGAAGTCGAGGCGGGCCTGCAATGCCAGCTCAAGGGACCGAAAGAAGAGTGGAATTTGTATGACCTGAAGACCGAAGGGATTCCGAGGGCGTGGGGCAACGAAGGGAAAGGAGGGTGCACGGTCACAGAAGAAAATGGCCATGTGATGGTGCGTGCGTACAGCGGCGAGCGAATCCTAGACTCCGGTGAAGAGTTGGCATTCAACTTTGCGCTTCTGGTAACTCCCCTGAAGCCGCTGAATCCGGACCACTGGAACCAGCGATATTACCAGCAGGGATATCCAGAACCGGGCGCGGTACCCGTCGAGAAACTGGTTCGTTCGGGGGCGACCATTGTTAACATTCACCAGGGGAATGAGCTCAACCCGTATATCAATTATCCTTTTCTGACCGTGGACAAACTTGCTGCCTACGCGAACGAGGTGCATGCTGCCGGCCTGAAGGCGAAGATTTACTACACGGTGCGCGAGTTGAGCAACCGTGTGGCTGAGATGTGGGCGTTGCGAAGCTTGGGCGATGAGATCTTTATGGACGGACCGGGAGGCGGCGGTTCTTGGCTGTGCGAGCACCTGGTTTCGCACTACACGCCGGGTTGGCATCAGTCGCTTTCGGATGGGGAGGTTGATGAGGCGATTCTTGATACAGGCCGTGTCGGGCTTACGCGGTGGGACAATTATTATGTCGAGGGTTTGGCATACCTGCTCCGGAAGGCGGCAATCGACGGCATTTACCTGGATGGAATCGGCTATGACCGTGTAGTTATGAAGCGAGTCCGGAAGGTCCTCGACCGCGTTCGGCCGGGCAGCCTCATCGACTTCCATTCCGGAAATGCCTATTCATTCCATGATCTCAAAATCAGTGTAGCGAACCAATACATGGAACTCTTTCCCTATATCGACAGCCTGTGGTTTGGAGAAGGGTTTAACTACAATGAATCCCCCGATTACTGGCTGGTGGAGATTTCCGGGCTGCCGTTCGGGCTGTTCAGTGACATGCTCAACGGCGGTGGCAATCCCTGGCGAGGGATGATTTACGGAATGACAACCCGGTACTTTGCCCATTATGATCCCAGTCATATCTGGGATCTCTGGACGAGCTTTAAGATTCAGGAAGCGGAGATGATTGGCTATTGGGTTCCCTCCTGCCCGGTGAAGACTGGCCGCAAGGACGTGCTGGCAACGGTCTATAAGAAGAATGGCAGCGCCCTCATCTCTTTGGCCAGTTGGGCGAAGGAACCGGTCTCTGTCTCGCTGGAAATCGATTGGGGGGCTCTTGGGCAGGACGCAGAAACCTCAAAACTCACGGCGCCCGCAATCCAGAATTTCCAGGAAGGGAAGACATTTTCGCCGAAAGATGAAATCCCGGTCGAACCTGGAAAAGGTTGGCTGCTGATCCTTCAGTGATTCAGGGCTCATCTGGAGTTATTCGCGTCGCGGAGAAATTCGACTGAAGCTCAGTCTTTGCTGAAGACGTTGAAACGCATGTTGAACGATCTCTGTGCTTACTTTTTGTGCCTGTTTTGCAGGTCAGGCTTGCAAGGTTTGGGAGGAGGAGGACTAAGTTGAGGACCACTGCGTTTGAGATCGAAGTTTACGAGGCGGAAGGGATTGCGTATCGGTGGCGTGACGGGTTGGTGGGAGGACCGGGTGGAAAGATCCGGTGCCCGCTGTTGCGGGTCCGGACCGACGCGGGCATCGATGGCCTGGTATGGCTGACGCATGAAGCAATCTCACGTGACTTGATTGAACGTTGCATCGCCCCGATGTTCATGGGGGCGGACCCGTTGATGCGAGAAAAGATCTGGATGGAAATGTGGGAAAGGGATCGACTTGAGGAATTCCCGATGTACGCCCTGGGCTATCTGGATGTGGCGCTGTGGGACATCTGCGCAAAAGCTCTTGGCCAGCCCGTTTATAAACTGCTGGGTGGACACAAGCCGCGGGCCAAGGCCTATGCCAGCACGGTGACAATGGCGACGCTTGACGATTACCTGCGGCTTGCCGACCGTTGTCTGGAGAAAGGATACAAAGCGATCAAACTCCACGTCTGGGGCCGGATTGGAGATGACATCCGGTTGGTTCGCAAGCTGCGGGAGCATGTCGGTCCTGACATCGAGTTGATGCTGGACGGAAGCGCCGGTTACAACTTTGAAGAATCGGTTCGGCTAGGGCGGGCGATGGAAGAGGCAGACTATATGTGGCTGGAAGAGCCGATGCGGGAGTTCAGTTTGTATGCCTATGAGAGGCTCTGTGAAACACTTGACATCTCGATTCTGGGAGCAGAGTGTACCGACGGCTGCCATTTCAACGCCAGCGAATGGTTGCGGCATGGGGCATGCGACCGGTTACGGACAAGTTGGTTCTATAAGGGAGGATTTACTGGCGCCCTGAAGGTCGCTCACCTAGCCGAGTCATTTCAGGTCCAGGCGGATGTTCACGGGGGTGGCCATGGCTCCCTGGCCTTGGTCTGTGCGCTTCCCAACTCTTTGTATTATGAGAGCCTTGTGCCGGAGGGATGTCAGGGCGATGCAACCCAGTCTGGGCCGATTCTGCCTGATTCTCAGGGATGGGTCTATTCCAGTGATGAACCGGGGATTGGTTGGGAGCCTGATCCTGGTAAACGCACTCAATGAGCCGTCGGTAGGCAAGGAGGCCCGGAATTCGGCGCGAATATCCGGCATTGCCACAATCGGGCGCCAAGGCCAAGGTGCAGACGGATTTAAAGGAATACGATGCTTTGGGGAAACAATTAACCGATGGGTGAGGCGCCATGAAAAGATCAACGTTGTTCCTGCTGGGTCTCCTGGCAATTTTACTGATTATCGCGGAGCCCCGGATGCCTTGGGCTCGCAGCG
>JAKASH010000239.1 GCA_021828225.1 Acidobacteriota bacterium
GAAGCTGTGGCCGTGCACGGAGTCCGGGATGGCGACGCCCAGCGCGTCCAGCAAGGTTGGCATCACGTCCACCATGCTGGCCAGTTCCCACACCTTCCGCGACTGGTTCAGCCCCGGCCCCTGCAGAATCAGTGGAATGTGGATCGAGCTTTCGTGCGGGCTGCGTTTGTATTCGGTGTTTCGAGTCCGGAAGTGGCAGCCGTGATCGCTGATGAACATCACAATCGTGTTGTCCTCCAGGTTCTCTTCGGCCAGCGTCTTCATCACGGCTCCCACTGATTCGTCGATGCTCTTGCAGTCGCCGTAGTAGCCCGGAAGCTGCGCCTGCCAGTCGCCGGGGAAAAAGCGCAGATCGCGTGGGGCAAAGGGATTCTGGTAGCGCTCGATGTAGCCCTTGGGCGGCAGAAAAGCGTTGGCGTCGTTCTGGAAATGGGGCTCGAGCTGCGAAAGCACCAGCAGAAACGGCTTCTCGTGCCGCTGTTTCAGGAAGCGCACCGCCAGGTCGGTGAGATAGTTGACCCGGTAGATGCCCTTGAACTGCATCGGCTTCCCCTCGCCATCCCAGATCGTGCCTTCATAGGGATGGGAGGTTAACTCCAGCTCGTTCGAAGCTTCCCATAAGTCTTTGAAGCCTCCCCGGTATTCCGGCGGCACGTAGCCATGGCTTGCCGGCTCGCTGTGGGAATTGGGAGCCAGGTGCCATTTGCCAATGTAATTTGTCGTGTAGCCCTGGCCGGCCAGCACGGTGGCCAGCGTCACCGCATCGGGCCGCAGGCCCGGACCGAGTTTCCACACACCGGTCTGCGTTGCGTACTGCCCGGTGAACAGGCAGGCTCGCGACGGAGAACACAAAGGCTGGTTCGTCACCGCGTTTTGCATGCACACGCCGCGTTCGGCCATCGCGTCAAGGTTCGGTGTCACCCCCATGGGGTTCAGGCCGTTCGCGCCCACAAAATCCCCACGGAACTGGTCCGCGATGTAGATGATGAGGTTGGGTTTCTTCCGTCCGGCAGCGGAGGGTTGGCCTGCCTGCCCCTCGGAGGCAGCAAGCCCGCTTGCCGCAAGCCCCGGCGCTGCCATCGCCATCGCTGAGCGCTTCAAGAATTCTCTTCGCGTTGCCGGGCTTGGCTGGCCCTGCGGTTTCGAATCCGACATCGGCGTTCTGCTCCTTTTCGGCCTGAATCAGACCCTTACTTTTCTATCTCGAGTTCCTGCAAAGGCCACGATCATATACCAGACTCATCGTCGTTTGTAGGGCGAACCGCTGCGGAATCGGAGGATCGCTTTCCGCGCATGGCGGCACGTGCCGCACCGCGGTCAAATCCTTTCCGCAAACCGTCAGCAGCCTCAACTTTGTTCAATCAGTTTTTCAAGATACGACTTATCTTCCCTGATTTCCTGATCGCGCTGGCTTTGCCCTAGTACCGGCTCAATGGTAATGGGCCCTGTGTATCCAATCTGCTTCAGGCGCGGGATGAGCCGCGGCCAATCCACTTTGCCGTGGCCCGCCGCAACCTGGCGGCCCAGATAGCGCGGGTTGGTGGGATAAAACCCGTCCTTGGCGTGAACGCCGTACACGTACTTCCCGATCACGTCGATCGAGTCCACCGGATTGCCCTTGCCATACAGAATCAGATTGGCCGCATCCAGAACCACCTGCACGTTGTCCATTCCGGCGTCTTCGATTGTTCTCAGCAGCGTGATGGGCGTCTCCTGTCCCGTCTCGTTGACAAAGATCTGCCCGTTGCCCTTGCAGTGGCTGGCGATTTCGCGCACCGCCTTCACCGTGGGTTCGTACAACGGGTCGCTGGGAACCTCCGGAATGTAGCCCCACTGGTTGAACGTCGCCGGGATGCCCACCTGCTTTGCGAAATCCGAGGCCCTTTTCAGATGGTCAATCCGCTGCCGGCGGTACTTGTCAGGAACCAGTCCATAAGTGATGGGACCTTCATACAAATCGTACTTTTCCTCTCCGGGGCCTGAGGTCACCAGCGCCGTCGCCTCAATCCCATTGCTTTCGAGCGCTGCCCGCAGGCGCCTGGCCATGGCGGGCGAAAAATCGGAGGTGATCACATGAGCTGTGGGTATGCCAAAGTGGCGAACCTCGGCCATCGCTTTTTCAGGCTCGCTCGTTGCGCTTATCAGCAAACCCATTCGCATGGGCTTCGGCGTTGCGGCCGAAAGCCCGGCAACATTCGCTCCGGTGGCGGCAGCAGCCGCTGCGGCAATTTGAAGAAATCCTCTCCGGTTGTAACTCTTCATCGTTCCCTCCTTGTTCGCTTTCATCACCCAATCGGGCTCTTCGTAGGTCTCCTGAAGTGCCAGCGCAACCCTCTGGCGTTTCGGACCGGTCACGATTCAAACTGGTGTTATAAACGGCTTGATCTTATCACGTCCCCGCATCCGCAAGAACCGGCATCACAGAAAACCCGCCGCGTTATCCCCTTCTTATCCCGTTTGGTTCTTCAAAAAGCTGTTAAACTGCTGCGTTGCAAAATCTGAGCGTTGGGCGATTCAATTCAAAACGCCCTGCTGCGAGGGTTCACGCAAGCGAGGTTTCAACACCGGAGTCATTTTCTATGTCAAAAAAGCCGAAACCTGCCGACACAAACAATTCTGACGCGAAGCTCAACCTTTCGCGGCGCGAGGTGCTGAAGGGCGCGATGGTTTCCGTCGCTTCCCTGGCCGGGGCCGCCGCCCTGCCGGGCCAGGCTGCCACCCAGGATCAAACGCCCATCCAGTTGCCAAGCGCGAGCGCGCCCGCCGGGCCCCGCGGGCAAGCTTTCCGATACGATACCTCCACGAAGGAAATCCAAATCTGGGGCGTGCACGGTGAAGTTTATCCGCGCACTTACTTCCAGGAGTTCCTGCCCGCGCTCTTCGACCGCACTCTTGTCTTCGACAATTTCGGCCTTGGCGACGGCGGCGTTTTCAGTTGGATCTTCACCGGCCGCCACGGAGGCTTCACCGTCGAAATCAAACCGGGTGAAGTCTCTCTCACCCAGCGTTACTACGACTCGCCCGGCCTGTCGCCTTTGCTGACGCATCCTCCCTCGAGCCACTTCCCGGAAAGCGTTTTCGATTCCTCCATGGCCAGTTATCAGGGCCGCGTGGAGTCTCTACGGGTTGCGATGGATTCGCATTTAAGCCTGGCGCTTTTCGCCAACGGCAAAAAGATTTTTCAGCAGACCTGCGTGCTCGACGTCGAGCGGCACCAACTCGTTTACACCGGCAACAATCCGAGCGTGCGTGGCACCCTGCTCGAGCCGGAGGTCGAATCAGCCACGGTTGCGGTCCATCCCTCGCGCCGCCATCAGACTATGGTCGGCTTTGGCGGCACCACCACGCCGCCCGCCTACGTCCTGCTGAGCCCCGAAGGCAAGCGCCGGTGGTGGGAACTGCTTTGCGAATACAATCTGCTGCTGCATCGCGATTACCCGATGGGCAAGCGCCTCGATCCGCAGATGAACAACTGGTCGGATCTTGCCGACGCCTCGCCGCATTATTACGGCAACAACTTCCCGAACTGCGAAGTCAGCGACTTCCACTATCTGAAGGCCATGCATGCCGTCGGCGGCCGGGTGATGTTCGAATTCTGGCAGCTTCCCTACTGGGCGCTCCAGGCCGAGTGGAAGGATTCAAGCGGCAAGGCCTTTCACAATGTTGCTAATCCTGAAGTGTACACGAGTGCGGTGCTCGACTATTGCCATGTTTCCAAACAGCGCGCCGGCTCTCCGCCGGACCTTATCGGCATCCAGAACGAGCTGGGCCAGCCGCCGGAAATATGGAACCAGATGACCCTGCAACTGCGCCAGGCCCTCGACCGCGCCGGCTTCGAGCCGGTCAAGCTCTATATGCCCGACCGCCCTTTCCTCAGCCGCGGCATTCAAACGGCGAAAGCTTTTCAGCGTTTTCCGCGCGCCTGGAAAGCCATCGATTTCAGCGTCGTCCACATGTACGACTACCAGAAGTATTTCACCAATCCCGACGGCTACGACGCCGAGCTCACCGAGTGGCATCGCGCCACCAAAGGCAAGCCGTTCCTCTCCACCGAGCTTTGCGTGAATGATACGAAATACCAGGAGCAGAGTTATCGCGTGGCTCTGGCGATGGGCCAGCTCTATCACAAGAATCTCACGCTTGCTGACGCCTCGGCCGTCTGCTACTGCTGGACGCTTTTGAACGTGCAGCAGCCATCCTTCGGCTGGACCCGGTCGCTCTTTGTCCCCGACCGTTCCACCGGGTTCGTTCCCCGAGCTTCCAGTTGCCAGCTCCGCGTCTACGGCTCATTCAGCCGCAGGGTCCACGAAGGCATGGTGCGCGTGGACGCTGCCAGCTCGAATCCCGATCTGATGGTCACGGCCTTCACCGGCCCCGCCGGCGCCAGAACCCTGATCGCCTTGAACCGCTCGTCGAAAGCGCAGAGGGCGCAGATCAACTGGCCAAACGCCAGCTTCCATTTCACGGAGTTGACTGACCCTTACCACCAGAACGCCGTGGTCGAAAATTCCGAGGCTCATCAGAATGGAAATCTGGAAATCACGGTCCAGCCGGGCGCCATCGTGACGCTCTCCACCGTGCCGCTCAAAACGCTGCCGCCGGATTTCGCCGTCCCGGCCTAGCCACCGCCGCGTTCTGTAGCGCCGGTGTCCCCACCGGCGCATTTCGGCGCTGAGGAGGACAACGCTACAATGAATGCTGTTGCTATAACCTGCAATCCTCCCTGGTCAATTCGCTGCCGCCCGGCGCGCGGATGATGCACGCGGCCCTGGCAGCAACCGCGCCAGCACGAGTACCAGCACCCCGCCGATGGCCGTCGCCGTCTGCATCCACGACACATAGCCGATGACGAAAGTCTCCGCGGCGAGCCAGACAAGAACCGTTGCGCCGGCCCAGAATGCGGCAAAGCGGGCGATGCGAAGCCGGGCAAACACCGCAACCGCCGCCACCAGGAAAGAGCCCCCGACAACGATGAAAAGAATAAGGCTTGGAATCCAGTAATCCCTGAAAGGGCTTCCCGCAAGCCACTCGCCCGGGACGCCCTTGGCCCCCGCGATCCCGTAAATGCCGCCACCGAACGCGTTCAGCGCGCCGAAGGCAAGCAGGCCGCCGAGAGCGTATCTCACCCCCGGCCGGCCGGCGGCCGCAGTCGATTCCTGCCCACCCTCTGCGGCCTCGCCAGGCGAGTGATTGTCATCACCGATCATTCCACCCGGTCCCTCACGACGATTAACAGATGCTGCAAGAAAGAGAATTTCCAGTTCGGCCGCACACACTTGCCCGGGGGACCCACAGCCCCGCGCTCGCCCCCCTTGGGTCTTCGCGCTGCCGAACTCGGGGATCACACAGTATTACCGGGGAACCTCGATGTCAAGTTCCTGCCTCGTAAGGGGAGTGCAATGGCAGTAAATGCTGGGACTGGCCCTACGCGGGTGCCAGGCGCGGCAGAAAATGCTGAAATTTTTCTCTTGACAATTCTACGCTACCGTGCTAGTCTAAGTATCGGATCGATGGGCTCGACCCCGTAGGGGCGGGCCTTGTGCCCGCCCTTGGGCGACCACGAAGGGCGCACCTGCCCTCAGTCGGCGGCGACGCTACAGTAGGTAGCCGCGGCACCGTCTTGTGTCGCGGGCTTTTTTGTAACGCCCCGGCCATT
>JAKASH010000240.1 GCA_021828225.1 Acidobacteriota bacterium
CTGTTCTCGAAGAATGATCCCGGCAGTTACCAGAATGGGTTTTGACTCGCTCATGAAAGAATTTCCATTGTATCAGTCTTGCCGCCGGCTGCGGGATATGCATTGACTATCCGTCCTCAGATGTATACTTGGTGACGGGCGAGATCTGCACGAAAATCGCCGCGCAAACTACGATGAACCGCAGAAAGGAGACCTCTGAAATATGTCAGGCGTATACAAAATCACCGAGTTGGTAGGCACCTCACCCGTCAGTTTTGCTGAAGCTGCGAAGGCCGCAGTTGCCGAAGCCGCCAAGACAGTCCGCCACATGGACTGGCTCGAGGTTGTCGGCGAAAGCGCCAGGATCAGAGAAGGCAAGATCGAAGAGTTTCAGGTCAAAGTCAAAATCGGTTTCAAGATCGAGCGGTAACGTCGCGTTGTCCGCGATAGGCCCCCGATCTATCGCGGCCGAAATGTTCAACCCGAAAAGATCCTTTCTAATGGTGTCTCGCGCTGCGGCACCGCCGTAGCGCAGGACACGGCCAGGACAGAACAAGGGAAAGCAGGATCGCGTTGGGGCGTGGATCAATCCGTGCCCTTTCGCCTCCCTTACTCGCCAATTCCTGAACGATCCGGGCTTTGGGCCCCGGCGCTCGGCCGCTGCCCGTGTACTTGGCTTTGGACACGGCGTATGCTTGGAGTAGGGAAGCTTTGGTGCTTTCCTGCACGCGCAGGGAGAGCCATGAAGTACGTATTCGGGCCTGTCCCTTCAAGGCGCCTCGGTCAGTCGCTGGGCGTTGATCCGATCCCGTTCAAAACCTGCAACTGGAACTGCGTCTATTGCCAACTGGGCAGGACATCTCCTCTGACCAATGTCCGGCGCAACTACTACCCACCGGAAGCCATTGTAGCCCAGGTCAGCGCCGCCTTGGAGGCTCACCCGCCGGGGGAAATCGATTGGGTGACCTTTGTCGGATCGGGCGAGCCGACTCTGCACGCAAGTCTGGGATGGATGATCCGCCAGGTCAAAGGCCTGGCGTCCATCCCTGTGGCCGTCATCACCAATGGGTCGCTGCTGTATCAAACGGAGGTTCGGGAAGAGTTGACCGCAGCGGATGCGGTCCTGCCGACTTTGGATGCCGGAAATGAGAAGCTTTACCGCACCATCAACCGTCCCCATCCCTCCCTGACGTTCAACAGCCTGGTTGAAGGGCTCATTGCCTTCCGCTCCGTCTACACCGGCAGGCTGTGGCTGGAAGTGATGCTGGTTCGGGGACTGAATGACACAGAAGAATCTCTGCGCGAACTTGCAGCGCTGGTGAAACGCATCAATCCCGACGAAGTTCATATCAACCTGCCCATCAGGCCTCCGGCCGAGCCGTGGGTGAAGCCTCCGGAGGAAGAAGGCCTGATGCGCGCAACGGCCCTGCTGGGAGACATCGCCCACATCATTCACCCGGCAGAGGGTGTCTTTGACCTCTCGGGCTACGCGAACGTTGTTGATGCCGTTGTAGGGGTGATCACACGCCATCCCATGCGCGAAGAGGAACTGCTGCGTACACTGGACCGCTGGACGCCCGCTGAGGTCCAGCAGGCTCTGGCCGATCTGTCGGCGCACGGAGGAGCGCGCGTGATCGTGCGTTACGGCCGGCGCTTTTGGACCGCCGCTGCCGGCCGGTACGGCGAAACGCAAAGCGCAGCTCCTGCAGATCAGCGCGGCTGCCGCTAGCCCGGGACTTCGCGTGAAAGCCAGTAACCGCGGTCAGCGCTCTGGGCGCTGGCCGTTGGCCTGTTCCCTTGAAGAACCCACGACTCAATCCAAAGGCGATTTAATTGTGCTACACCTTTGGGGTGAGTGGAACCAAATTGCCTATTCGGAAGGTAACAATTGTCAGCATTTGAAGACGGTCCGTGTGCGAAGGCAGATTGAGTTACTGCTGGCTCCAGCTTATATCGTAAGTTAAATCTGACAGATGCATCCCCACGCAGAATTTTGGCGTGTGGATTGCTCTTGCCTGAGCCGGACCCTGAATCCGGGGATCGGGCACCCCGAGCGAGGTCGCTGGCCCCTTTCGCCTGACCGGCGGCCCGATCCCCGTACTCTCTATGGCTTGAGGCGTTTTTCATGAGCCCGAGAACGGAAATCGTCGAAGAGAGGGTTTATCGTCGCGAAAGGAACAAAGACGTCCTTTGCCGATTGACTTATAAAGTGACGCCTTTTCGGGATGGATTGTTTCGCTGGTTTCTGATCTCCATCGAGGAGCTGGAATAAAGGAAGAGCTGTCGAGGAGCCACCCTGCATTTCGCGAAACGCAATTTCAGCACAAGCGGGCGCTCATCACGCCTCCGCCGGATTCACCTGCAGTACTGCCGAGCCGCGGATAGCGTCGTTCTTCAAAGCATTGAGGGCTCGATTGGCATCGCTCAAATGATAAGTTTCAATCTGGGTTTTGATGGGAATTTCGGCAGCGATGCGCAGGAAGTCTTCGCCATCCTGGCGCGTGTTGTTGGCGACGCTGCGGATGACGCGTTCGTAGTAAAGAAGGTTGTAATCGAGCGGTGGCGTCGGGCTCATGTGAATTCCCGCCAGCGCCAGTGTTCCTCCCTTTTTCAGAGCTTTCAACGCCGCTGGAATGATTTCGCCGGCCGGAGCAAAAATGATCGCCGCGTCCAGCTTCACCGGGGGATCAGCCAGTGTTCCACCCGCCCACTCGGCGCCCAGTTCCATCGCCAGTTTCTGATGCCGTTCGTCGCGGGTGGCCGCGTACACTTGGATGTCCCAATGCCGTGCCACCTGGATGGCGACGTGCGCCGCTGAGCCAAAGCCATAAAAACCCAGCCGGCCTCCGTGCTCGATGCCGGAAAGGCGCAGGGCGCGGAAGCCGATGATGCCCGCGCAAAGCAGCGGAGCAGCCTGCTCGTCCGGAAAGCCTTCGGGGATGGGATAAGTGAACTGTTCGGCAGCCAGCGCGTACTCGGCGTAGCCGCCGTCGACTGTGTAGCCGGTAAACGCGGCGTTGTCGCACAGGTTCTCCTTTCCGGAGCGGCAATACTCGCACTTTCCGCACGTGCGATGCAGCCACGCGATGCCCACCCGGTCGCCCGGCTTGAATCGCCTCACCTGGTCGCCGGTCTTTTCCACCACGCCCACCACCTGGTGGCCGGGAATCACCGGCATTTTGCGCTGCGGCAGTTCCGCTTCAATCACGTGCAGATCGGTGCGGCAGACCCCGCACGTTGAGACCCGCACCAGGAGCTGGTCGCCCGCGGGCTCAGGGGCGGCGACGTCGGACATGACAAGCGGATTCGTTTCGATTCTTCCTGTGGACTTCAGTACGCACGCCTTCATTTCGTCTCTCCTTTCACTTCAGTTTAACGCCGAAGCTTGCGGGTGGAGGCGAGTTTCGGGCATGCGCACGTGGGTTGCAGTTGAAGGGATCGCCGTCGAAGCGGCATAAATGTCTAGCCATGCGTCCGAGTGCCGACGGGCATGAGGTTCGTCTTAATCTTCAGTTTCTGGTGGGGCAGGAGGTTGACTTCCGTCTCGAACGATTGATAACCGGGCAGCGAGATCTTGATCTCGTGTTTTCCGGGTGTCAGCAACATTCCCTGTCCATGCCCGTTGAATTGATTGATGTGCCCCACGAACTGTTTGTCGACAAAAACTGCGGCTCGTTCTGGCTGCCCGGATATTTTCACTTGCGCCGTTTCGTTCCCGTAGTGGATGCCGGGATCTTTCTGCATTGCAACGCTCACCATTTCTTCTTCTCCAGGCTCCAGGGTGACCTCGCGGGTGAAGTTCCTGAAGCCGGCCTCGCGGACTTCGACCTGATGCTTTCCGGGGAGCAGCAGGATTTTCCTGGATCCCTTCAGTTCTTTCAGGTAGCCGACGTACTGGCCGTCGATCCACACGCCGGAGTTTTTGGCCGCTTTGTTCGCTGCAATAAAGCGGATTTGTCCCAGTACCTGGTTCTTCGCCTGGATGCGTCCCGGCCAAAAAAGGGGGACAAAGAGTAGCAGGCATTGGAACAGGGTTACGACTCTTTTCGATGAAGGTCTCAACGTTCTTCTCCTTTTAGCCTGGTGATACCTCGGCTCAGGAGCAAACGGCGGACCATAGTAAGGAGTCTGATGGAAGCTCTTGAAAAGGCGGGCAATTCGGGCGCCGCGTTAGCGCACTCTAACGTAAGTTTTACTGGCTGCCGGGTGAAAATTGCTTCAGGAAATCAAGAAAGGCGTCAGGGCACGGCTTCAGCCGTACCGGAATGATTGTCATGCAACTTCCGTGGCTTCAGCCACTGAGGCCTCAGCGGCTAAAGCCACAGGGAACACACCTCCGCCAACGGCCCCGATCAATCGGGGCCCTGACGCGTTAGATCCGAATCCATTTAAGGCACCGCGTATTGTTAGGGTTTTGCCTCGCTCAGCGAAGGCGGCGCGTCGCTCGCTGCGGAACCCCAGGACTTGTTGGGTGTTGAGCCAAGCGCAAACTGCATCGTGCCGCCCGCAGTGATGTCCCCGAAGGGGATCCAGTTCTGGCTGCGATCCTGCCCGTTGAGTTTCACGCTCTGGATATAGGTTTTGGATACGGGATCCGAGGAAGCTTCGATGGTGAATTCCTTCCCCTGATAAGGAGCCTGCAAGTGGATGACAACCTTGCTGAACACCGGGCTGACCAGTTCATAGGCCAGGCTTGCCGGGTCCACCGTATAGATTCCCATCATGCTCAAGACTGCCCATGAGGACATTTCGCCCGCATCGTCATTGCCGGGAATGCCGTCGTAGGCCGTGGTGTAGTTTTCTTTCAGAACTCGCCGGACCACGCGCTGTGTTTCCCACGGCATGCCGGAGAAGTTGAACTCGAAGGGCGCTTCCAGGTCGGTTTCGTTGTAAGGGTTGTAATACTGGCCGTACCAGCCCGGCGTCTTATAGCTGAAGAACTGCTCCAGGCGCTGGTTGAAGAGGTCCTTGCCCATGGCATTGACTACCCACGCCATATCCGACGGCTCGAGCCACTGATAATGCCAGCCGGAGCCTTCGATAAATCCGTGTCCTTCCTGGGCCGGATCGAAATGAGGAACCCACTTGCCGTTTGTGTTTCGCGGGCGGAAGAAGCGGTCCTCGTGATCAAAGACGTTGCGATAGTAGAGCGCCCGCTGGTAAAGCATCTTCGCGTCCTTGGTTTTGCCCAGGTCCTTGGCCAGATAGTAGAGCGAAGCGTAGGCAATGCAGTCTTCCTGAATCTGCGAAACGGAGCCGTACTTCACCTTGTCATTGGGAACGTAGTGGAGTCTGTTGATCCATTTGATACCTTCCTGGCCGATGTAAGGCTTGCCGGGCGGTGGGGCCTGGGTTGCATCCTTCAGCATGCCTTCCCAGCCGGCCTTCATGTCGAATCCGTGCAGGCCGTCCAGCCAGTCCATGGCCATCACGGTGGTCAGCGGGCTGCCGGCCATCACGTTGGTGTAGAGGTTGATTTGCGGCCAGCGGTCAATCCAGCCTCCTTGCTGGTACATCAGCACGATGGACTCGGCCATGTCTTCCATGCGTTGAGGTTCGATCAACGCCACCAGCGGCATCTCGCTGCGATAGATGTCCCAGCCGGAATAGTTGCAGTAAACCATATGGCCGGGAGCCACATGGTGAATCTTGTTGTCAAAGCCGAGATATCGCCCG
>JAKASH010000241.1 GCA_021828225.1 Acidobacteriota bacterium
CTGGACCCAGCTCAGAAAAGGCAACAGGAAGGCAAAGGCGAGCATGGAAATGTGGACGATCTTCCGGGTGGAAATGATCGGCCGCCTCCCGACGCCCGGATAAACAGAAGCGTCAGCCACGTCCAGCCTCCAATGTCCTGCGAAGTCCTTCTTCGAGCGGAATTACGCGATAGCCCAGTTCGCGGATGGCCTTATCGCTGGAATAAATCCAGTCATGCTTGAAGACCTCCACCACGCCCGGCGTAAGCTGCGGCTGGTGGTTGAACAGCCGGGCGCGCGCGACTTCCAGCATCCCGACCGCTTTCCCGATTCCAAAGGAAAGATGGCGCACCGGGTGCCGAACGCCCGTCAAACCGGACAATAGGTTAAAAAAGTCATTCAAGCTTCGATTGTCCCCTGCCAGGAAATACTCTTCGCCGGGCCTTCCCTTCTCGATCGCCGCGAAGTGCGCCTGAACAACATCATCATTGAACGCGAAGCTCCAGCTCTGTTCGCCCGAACCGAGCAACCCGGGGAATTTTCCGCTCACGTACTGCCGAATCATTCCTCCTATCAGATTACCTTCCGTGGCGGGTCCGGGGCCATAGATAACTCCCGGAAGCAGTGCCACCACAGGGAACCGCGCAAAGCCTTCAGCTCGCAACCAGTCGAGCGCCTGCGCCTTGGCTTCCTCATACTCATTGGAATAAGGTCCACGATTCTTCAACCCTTCGCACGCCTTCGGATCGGAAGACGGCCCGGCCGCAATAAACGATGAGGTGTAAATAATGCGTTCAACACCGGCACGATCCGCCGCTTCCAGCAGCGCTTTCAAGCCCTCAACGTTGACCCGGCGAAACTCCCGCGAATCCCTGACCCACATTTTAACCAGAGCCGCGGAATGAATCACCTGCTTCGCGCCGCGCAGCGCGTCCGCCAGCGTCTCAGCGCGGCAGAGGTCGCCTGTCACCACCTCGCAATTTGTGGCCGCAGGATCGAAGCCCAGCCGGGCCGGATCCCGCACCAGCACGCGGAACGGCTCGCCGCGATCAACAAGCTTTTGTGCGATGCGCGAGCCCAGGTAGCCAGTTGAACCCGTCAGAAGAATCATGGTCTGTCAGCTTCAGCAGTTGCCCGGCGCAGAGAGGCCGATCATCGGAAACAATATTCACTTTATCTGATCAGATACGCCGTTGCGAGCCCCAGATGTCCCACCATCATCATCCAGTACATGTGATGCCATCCGGGATGGTTTTCGCCTTCCGTCACCAGCCTCCGGGGATCGTCATTGATCAGGTAAACCACGTACGATCCCCACGCAAGCATGATGATGCTCAGAATGATAATCGCCGTGGCATTGCCGCTCAGTATCTTCAAATATAAACCCAGAGGCAGCATGAGCCAGGGAATAATGAACGAAGGGCTGATGGCCCGGGCGCTCCAGGCTGGTCCATATTTCACCGGCAGGGTGATGCAGCCGGCCGCGCGGTCTCCTTCAATATCGGCGAAGTCCTTGGTGGTTGTAGCTCCCAGCAGAAAGACGAAATAGATTGAACCGATATACCACGGCTCAACCGAACGAAGGACCGTCGCCACCGCCGCCCATCCAGCCACCTTGAGCAGCCCGCCGCGGATCAGAGCAATCACCAGGTTTGAACCCCACGTATGCCGCTTCAACCGAACCGGCGGGACCGAGTACGCCAGCGTCCCAAGCGTGGCCACAATGTAGATCGCAAAAATCTGCCAGTTGATGCTGGCAACCATCGCCAGCGCCACCAGATAGGTCACCACCACAAAAATCCACGCCTGGCGGTGCGTCATCTGGCCGGAAGGCAGCGGCCGGTGAGGCTTGTTGACGCGGTCATTCTCGAAATCGCAAATCTGATTGATGCCGTTTGACGCCGCGTTGAGAACGCCGGCAGCCAGTACGGCCAGAAGGACGTGAAGAGGAACCAGGTGAACCTCAGTCGCCCCGTAACCGATCAGCGCTCCCGAAAAGATCCCCACCATGGGAGGAATCAGAGTAAAAGGGCGCCCAAAAGTCCAATAGAGCTTAACCTGTTTCATGCGCCGTTATTTTCAGGCTTCTTGGCCAATCAGGCAAGTTGAAATGACAACCCCACAACTTTTGGAGGCTGGCAAAACCCCGTATTGACGGCAAGAAGCACACTTCGGCCCACGATCTTGCCGTTGACGCTAATTTTGAGGGTGGGTTGCTGAGGGAGGGGGAAAAACGGGAGTCAGGCGGTTAATGAGGAATGCGGAGCAAGGTGAAGGGCAAAATCGGATTCAGGGTCCGCAAGCTACGCGGTCACTATCGAGGATTACAAATTACAGTGGAGCGGTCGGCTGTAGCGCCGGTGTCCCCACCGGCGCATTTCGGCGCTGAGGACAGCGCCGCTACAAAAATGCCGTGACAGCAATTGCAATCCTCAATGGGTACCCTTTTTCAGAAAGTGCCGATTCATTCCGGCCTGCCGAAGGAATGATATTCAAAGCCTTTCTGCGCCATCACGGCAGGATCCAGCAGGTTCCGGCCGTCGAGAACCAACGGCCGTGCCATCGAGCGATGAATCCGCTCCCAGTCGAGCTTGGCGAACTCCGGCCACTCTGTCGCAATCAGCACCGCGTCCGCGTCCCTGGCCACGTCATAAGGGTCTTTGCAGTAGCTGATTTCCGGAAGCAGCTCCCGCGTTCGCTCCATGGCTGCAGGGTCATAGGCACTGACGTGCGCCCCTTCAGAGAGCAGTTGATTGATCAAATCGATGGGCGGAGAAAATCGGACATCGTCGGTGTTGGGTTTGAAGGCCAGGCCCAGCACGCCGATTCTCTTGTTCTTAATCACCCATAGCGCCTGCCGGATCTTTTCTACAAAATGGTGGATGCGCCGCTTATTGATCCGCTCCGCCTCTTTCAGGAGCGCAAAATCCATGCCTGCCTGATCCGCCAGCCGGATAAAAGCCTGAACGTCTTTCGGCAGGCAGAAACCGCCAAAGCCCAGGCCGGCGGCCAGAAACTTCGGCCCGATGCGTGGATCGAGGCCCATGGCGCGCGTGACTTCTTCCACGCTGGCGCCCAGCAGTTCGCACAGGTCCGAAATGGCGTTCGCGTATGAAATCTTCAGAGCCAGAAAAGAATTGGACGCATGCTTGATCAATTCCGCGCTGTTGATGTTGGTCACCAGAAAATAAGGCGGTTCCTGAGGCGGGCACGCGGACTCATGCACCGGGCAGTTGAATTTCCCGTCCAGGATCGGCTGATAAATATCCCGAAGCTGCTTTTCGGCGACTTCATCATCAACCCCAACAACAATCCGATCGGGGTGCAGGAAATCTTCCACCGCCGTCCCTTCCCGCAGAAATTCCGGGTTGGACGCCACGCGGAAGGCCACACCGCTCGTGCGGCCGTAAACGGCCAGGGCTTGCTTCAGTTGCCGGCCGGTCTGCACCGGCACGGTGCTCTTCTCAACCACCAGTTTCGGAGTCTGCGCCTGCGTGCCGATCAACCGCGCCACCGAATCAATGGCGGAAAGATCGGCGCCGCCATTTTCAAGCGGCGGCGTTCCCACACAGATAAAAACCGCCTCGCCGGAGCGGACAGCTTCTGCCGCGTCGGTCGTAAACTTCAGCCGGCCTTCCTGGCGGTTTTTGGCAACCAGTTGATCCAGGTACAATTCGTAAATGGGAATCTGCCCGGCGTTGAGCTGGGAGATCTTACTCTCGTCTTTGTCCGTACATACTACTTCATGCCCGGCCTCGGCAAGGCAGGCGCCCGTTACCAGGCCAACATATCCGACACCAATGACAGATATCTGCACTTCTGACCTCTCAACCTTGAATTTTTTTGAAGTGCTCCGGATGCCAACCCAACACGGAGCCTCACATGCCTGCTGATTGCCACAAAGCGGCAAACCCGGCTCTACACCGAGGCCGCCGCGCGGAACTAAACATCTACTTCCACCATGTTAGCATTGGCTGCCTTGGATGGGGTAACGGTGTTTTTTTGCACGCACATTTAAAAGGGGCTTCGCGTCAGGTATCGAACGGCTCCAAGGTTCTGTTCTGGCAACCAGCCGTCATCACAGCAGGCCAATTCTAAAAGAGCTGTTGAACCTGGGACAGGCTGATCTTCCTATAATCGGGTATGACGCAATCGGCGCCGGCTTCCCTGAGTTTGTCTCTCCTCCCCTCCGCTGCTATCCCAAGGCACTTCATCCCGGCCGACTTAGCAGCCTTCACTCCTGAAACAGCATCTTCGACAACCAGCAGATTCCCGGAGCTCAGATCGAGTTGCTCTGCTGCCCGGACGAAGATCGCGGGATCGGGCTTTCCTTTGACGACATCGTTGGCGGTGACGATTGCCGCAAACCTCGTGAGAAGTCCGAGTTGAGTCAGAATGTCCCGCGCGCGCGCCGAATCCGCGCAGGTTGCCACAGCCATCCGGATACCCGCGCCCTCAAGCGCGTCGAGGAATTGCACAACACCGGAAATCGTCCGCAGTTCTTTGGACGACTCCGTAAACAGTTCGTGCTTCCGCTGCCCGTATTCCCGGATCTGTTCCGTGGACAACTCGCCGAGAAAGTGACATAAGATTTCTTCACGCTTCCTTCCGTCCAGCACAAAATCGAGTTCTTCCTGCGAGACGCGCATGTTCATTGAAGCCAGAAATTGTGCCCAGACCTTCTTATGGACAGGGTGGCTGTCAATGAGCACACCGTCCATGTCGAAAATAACTCCCTTGCACATATTCATTCCTCTGTCTGTCATTTCAGTCAAGACCCGGCCAGGTTCTTTGAGCGAGTTCATAATTTTCGATGGTCCCGATATCGAGAAGATAATCAGAAATTTGGTAGGCAAACATTCTCCCCACCAGGCGGGGAAGGATGTCGAATCCAAGGTCGGCGGGAACGGCCCCCGAAAAGGCGTCGAACAGCCCTGCGTTTGCAATCATCAGGCCTGCGAAGGCCAGGCGGCTGCGAGGACGCTTCGGCTTTTCGACAAAGCTTTGAATCAGGCCCTCCGGGTTGACATCCATTATCCCGCACCGTTCCGGATCGGGAACCTCGTACGCGCCAAGCGTCGCAACACCCTGGCGCGTCAGGTGGAATTGCGCCATCGGGCTGAGACCGGCCGCCGTCAGAACGTCGGCGTAGATCACCCAGAAACAGGACTCCCTGGCCACCCAGTCGCGGTTCGCAAGGATTGTTCCGGCGCTTCCCAGCAGGACCGGTTCGTCGACGACTCTGGTTCTCACTGCGTTCCGGTGCGCCACCAGGTAACGGCGGACGGTCTCCCCATGGCAATGGGTGTTGATGAGCACTTCGTCAATCCCGTGCCGATGGCAGAGGTCGAGCCAGATCGCCAGCAGCGGGACACCGCGAATGGGAAGGAGGCATTTGGGAGTCGAATCCGTTAAGGGGCGCAGCCGCGTTCCGAGCCCCGCAGCCAGAAGGAAGGCTTTCATAACTCACCTCGGCTCAGGAAATTTCGGGAAGCGATGTCCGTCAGGCAACACAAGCGGTGTTTCTATACAGAGCGCATTAAATTCATGCACGTGGGCAGCCATGAAGGTCGTCAGGGCACGGCTTCAGCCGTGCCGCACGAATCGCCTCAGCATGCGCGCGGCGGCTTCAGCCCCTGAGGGCTTCACCGGCTAAAGCAGGGCTCGGCCGC
>JAKASH010000242.1 GCA_021828225.1 Acidobacteriota bacterium
CAGTCTAAGGAAAGCCAGGTGGACCATTTGCAGGCTGGTGTTCAGCTTGCGTTCACAGTTCCATAGCCTACTGAGCCCTTCGGCTGCGCTCAGGAGAAACTCCGCGAAGAATCCGGAGGGCGATGGCAGCACTGACAGGCGAATATTCTCTGGATGCTTCTCTTCTCTCCTCTCCATTCAGAATGACTCGCATTGACCTGCGTCACGCCAACTGTAAATCCGCTCCAATCGGCGGGGACTATTCTCGGGGCGCAAGCTTCGATAGGATGGAGCCATGTCCTCCGATGTTCAGCAGATTTTGCGCTCTGGTGTGGAGCTGACGGACGGCGCCCTGGAGCGCCTTCTCCCCGATGCGAACACAATTCCATCCTCGATTCACCGGGCGATGCGCCACAGTGTCTTCGCGGGCGGCAAGCGGTTGCGGCCGGTGCTGTGCATGGAGTCGGCGCGAATGCTGGCCGGGAACGGCGAACTTCCGGCGGGGATTGCAGGCCTGGGGGCGGCGCTGGAGATGCTGCACACGTACTCGCTGGTGCATGACGATTTGCCGGCGCTCGACAACGACGACCTGCGGCGGGGAAAGCCGACCTGCCATGTTGTGTTTGGCGAGGCCATTGCCATCCTATGCGGGGACGCGCTGCAGACCCAGGCATATCAAACGCTGGCGGGGCTTAGTTGTCCGCCGGCCGCCACGGTTGCGATCCTGGGAGAGGTTGCGCGCGCGACGGGGACGGTGGAAGGCATGATTGGCGGCCAGGTGATGGACCTGGAAAGCGAACACCTGACGCCGACCGCGGAGCTGGTTTCGGCCATCCACAAGGCCAAGACGGGCGCGCTGATTACGACCAGTGTCGTCACCGGGGGAATTTACGCGGGCGGGGACGCGAATGCCGTCGAGCATCTGCGCGTCTTCGGTCGACGCGCCGGACTGGCCTTTCAAATCATCGATGACGTGCTGGACGTGACGGAGAGTTCCGAACATCTTGGCAAGACGGCGGGCAAGGACGCTGCGACGGTGAAGGCCACCTGGCCGGCGGTGTATGGAGTGGACCAATCCCTGAAGGATGCTCGGGAGTTGATCGATGCGGCGTTTACGGAGCTGGATGGATTCGGCGCGGATGCGGACCGGTTGAAGGCTGTCGCGTTGTATCTGGTCGAGCGAAAGCGCTAGAGCGGATTGACAGTAGGTGTAGTTATTTGTGAAAGGGAGTCATTCTGAACCCTTCGGCTACGCTCAGGGCAGGCTCCGCGCAGCGGAGTGAAGAATCCAGACGATATGCGCCTGGTCATTGCCGCCGTCACCCTCTGGATTCTTCGCTTCGCTCAGAATGACTCCTTCCATTTCGATTACAGTATCTGTAAATTCGCTCTAATCCTGGACCTGGTTCATCTCGGTGAATGGCTCGGGAGCCGATCTTTGTGGCGCGGCGGACTACTTCTTTCGGCGTCGGCTGGGAGAAGGCGCATTGCTCTCTGCGGCGTCCGCGCCATAGACGAGGAAGGGTGCGTCTTCTCCGTAATTGTGCTCAATGCCAGGGCCTTTCAGCGTTAACACGACAGCATACTTCCCATTCGCCAATTCGAGTTTTGGATCGCCAAGTTGAAATGCAGTGGTGGCGACAAAACTTCCATCCTCCGCAGTCAGCCAGTGGATTGGCTCTTCCGCCAGCTTGGTGCCTGCTTCGTTGAAAATCAGAAAGCTTCCCTCCCAGTCCTTGGAGGGACGGCCCGCAAGTTTGCCCACCGGCGTGATGCGGACCAGCGTCCAGACTATGTCCTCCGGAGAAAAGAAATGGCTGGGATTGAGCTGCAGATCGCAGTTGCCTGCCCTGAGATAATCGACCCTCTGGGGCTGACCGGAGGCAGTAGGCTGCTCAGGTGAGAACACACATGCTTTGCCGAGAACCAGCGAACTAATTCTGACAGTTTCATGGGGATTTGTGGGAACGACGGTGAAAGCAGTGGAGACTCCAGCCGTTATTTTCCCGGTTTCGTCCGCAGCAGCCACATTCAGTCGATAGGCCCCCGGGGCCACGTTCACGGCGGTATTCCACACCGGTTCTGGGGAAGTCCACGCCAGGCGGCCGACGACAGTCGTCAACGTATATCCAATGCTGGTTTGCCGCAACTGCTGCGCCATCTCGAGCTGAGGAGGGGGCGGAGTGTCTTTGGTCCAAAACAGCCCGGTGCTGATGAGTTGCGTTCCGGTCTTGCCGTCGGGATGGGGAAAGTACTCCATCTGAGTGGCGAGTTGGAGCGGCGCGGATGGGTCGGAAGACGGGTTCTCGAGAGCTTTCCGCAGAGCGGGAGAGCCTTTGGCGAGTTCCTGCAGTTGGGCCAGGTCGGGCGCTATGTAATAGGTTGGGGCATTCACAATCATTCCCCGCCGTCCCGGCGTAAGCGAAACGGCATGGGCCTGCCCATCCATCTGCTTTGGGTCGAGGTGGATATCTATATCGTAGGCGGACATGCCATCCTGCTGAATCTCACTGAGGGTATCGGCGGCAAAATTGGAGATCCAGCCTTCCAGATGATTGTCCCTGGTCAGCAGCATCCAAGGGCCAAAGCCAAGTGTGTAGTAGAAGGGAAACAATCCCCGCAGCCGGCCGATTTCCTGGAAGCTATCCGCGGCATAAATCACGGCGCCGGAGCTGCGGGCGGCAAACGCGACATCGTGGGCTTCAAAATTTTCATAGACCACTGTGGCACCATCAAAAACCACCTCATGAAAAATATCTCCCAGCGACATGACAACGCGACGGCCTGGGAGGTCGCGCATATTGGCAATGGCGAGCGAAGCTGTCAGGCGCCAGCTATCGAGGTCTGTATCGGCAGGATTTTCGCTGCGAATCCTCTCCAGTTCGGAAATAATGGTGGTCATGTCGCGCGTATAGGGAGTCTGGTCGCCGCCATCATCCAGGATGGAAATGTTCCAGCCTAACTCCGGCTTCGCTTTCAAACTGGCGATTGCATCGTTGATCGCGTCGACGCGGTACTGAGGTCCGTCAAACGGAAGGATCATCAGCAGGTTGAGTGAGTCTTCCGGATGCCGAGTTTTCGGGTTGACGGTTTGGTCCCATGGTCGAGAAAGCTGAAAGCTGTGCGGCTTGCCATCGACATCCAGGGTCAGATCGGAAGCTTGCAAGTCTTTGACGGGCGATGTATTGCTGAGGTTGAAGACATTGATGGGGATGTGCACCGTCTGCGCCTGTTGAATGAACTGCGGCAACAGCGGCTGAGGGGTGGGAGCCTGGGCATATCCCTGGCCACAGAGTAGCCCCGCAGTGACCACTCCGCTGGCCATCCAAGTGAACCGCGCTGTCCAGTCCTGCCCATGCTTACGTTTCAAGCACACACTCCCCAAATGCATCACGCTATCGCCAGCCCAGTGTTTCCCAACAATCGATTCTACAAAAGCGGCCCAGTTTCACATCTCTACAATCGCCGACCTTCCAGTGTAGGCCGTCAACCCCTCAATTAGATGTCTGTTTTGGCAGAAGGTAATCGAACGATTGAATGGATTGTCGCGAATATTCGTCCAAGAGCAGTCTTTTGCATACGGATTACCGAGATCGCAAGTATAGAGGTTCGCCGTAGAATGGCCAACTCTCTTTCTCTGAAAATTCGACTTAACGGTGCCCGTGCTGAGAAGGCGAACCTTCCGCGCTTCCGCCTGCGCCGTAAAGGAGGAAAGGCGCATCTTCCTCGTAGTCGGGTTCAATGCCGGGGCCTTTCAGTTTCAGCAGAACGGCATAGGCTCCATCCACCAATTTCAGCTTGGGATTGTCCAGTGGGAACGCCGTGGTGCCTACCAGGCTGCCATCGCTTGCGGCCAGCCAGCGGATGGGTACTTCCGCCAGCTTGGCACCTTGGATGTTGACCATGAGGAAGCTGCCTTTCCATTCCTTGGAAGGATGGCCGGCCAGCTTGCCGACCGGGGTGATGCGGACCAGCGTCCAGACGATGTCTTGTGGAGAAAAGAAATGGCTGGGATCGAGCTGCACCGTGCAGTTGCCTGCGCGAAGGTAATCGATGGCGTGGGGTTGTGCTTCGGTTTCAGCCGGGGGCGAGAATGCACACGCTTTGCCGATGACCAGTGAGCTGATCCGGACACTTTCATCGGGGCCGGCAGGAGCAACGGTGAAGTTCGTGGCTAGTCCAGCCGTGATTTTTCCGGTTACGGCGGCTGCGGCCACCCGCAGTTTGTATGTCCCTGGGAACACGTCCATGGCCGTATTCCACACCGGTCCGGCGAACGACCACTCCATTCGGCCGACGAGGGTACCGATCATGAACCCGGTGTCGATCTGCTCCAATTGCTGGGCCATCTCCAACTGAGGAGGGGGCGGAGTGTCTTTGGTCCAAAACAGCCCGGTGCTGATGAGTTGCGTGCCCGTCTTGCCATCGGGATGGGGGAAGTATTCCATCTGCGTGGCGAGTTGGAGCGGCGCGGAAGCATCGGATGGCGGATGTTGCAGAGCCTGCCGCACGGACTCCGAAACTCTGGAGAGATCCTGCAGTTGGGTAAGGCTGGGCGCGATGTAATAGGCTGGGGCATCCACAATAGAATTTTGCCGCCGCGTTGTGATAGACAGAAGATGCGGCAATCCATCCATCTGCTTCGGCTCCAGAATCAGATCCATAACGTAGGCAGCCATGCCGTCACGGCGGATCTGCCGCAGGGTGTCGGAGACAGAACTGGTAAGCCAGCCTGTCATCTGGCCATTCTGGGAGAGCAGCATCCAGGGGTCAGAGCCGACGGTGGAGTAATGCGGATAGACTTGCCGAACGATGTCGATTTCGTGGGAGCTTTCGGCGGCATAGATCACGGCGCCAACATTGCGGGCCGCCGTGGACACATCGGTCGCTTCAAAATCGTCATAGACGGGGTTCCCGCCTTGATATATCACTTCATGGAAGATATCCCCGAGCGACAGGACGACACGGCGTCCGGGCAGATCGCGCATGCTGGCAATGGCCAGGATAGCGGTGCTCCGCCAGGTTTTGAGATCGGTGGGGACGGGCCTTTCCGCGCCGATCTTTTCCAGTTCGGCGATGACCCGTGGCAATTGGCGGGTATATGCGGTCTGATTGCCGCTGTCATCGAGGATGGAAATGTTCCAGCCGGACGGGGGTGCTGTTTTCAGAGCTGCGACCGCCTCGTCGATGGCATAGTTCCGATTCAGCGGCGAAGCCAGAGGGACGATGATCAGCAGGTTTGGCCGGTCCCCGGTTGGAGCTGGAGATTCCTTCGTAAGCTGACCGGCAGATGTGCCTGCGGATAGGCCGGTCGCTTGAGTTGCCCCGGGGTTGACGGGGCGGCTCCATGGGCGGGAAAGCTGGAAGTCGCGCGGTTTCTTATCCACAGCCAGGGTGAGGTCGGATGGCTGCAGATCCACGATGGGCGAAGTATCGATCTGGCTGAAAACCTGGATGGGCAGGTGCAGCGTCTGCGCCTGCTGAACCAACTGCGGAGCTGCTTCTATAGGCGGAGCGGTCTGGGCCGCCACATGCATGTGGACCGACCCTGCAACGATGATTCCGCTGACGGCGATCGAATACGCTGCCCATTTCTGCCGAATCTTCCCAGTCACTCAGTACTCCCCGAAGAATTGTACGCTGTCGGCTTGTGAGAATCTCTGGCCGACGG
>JAKASH010000243.1 GCA_021828225.1 Acidobacteriota bacterium
GGAAGTAGAGTTCGCGGGCGATATCAAGGCAATAGCGGCGTCGCTCCGCCATCCGGGAACCGGCAGCGGCCGCTTCGTACTTCGAGGCCAATGAGATCCGGACGAACTTTTTCATCTCGGCGATCAACTGCTCGTCCTGAGCGATGGCCTTCGGCAGCACGCGGTCGTTGTAGTCTTTGATCAGGAAGCTGCGCTTGAGCGGCACCAGATGAGCCCTGGGGTTCGTCACCTCGGCGACCTGCACGGGAACGGGGTCCCCGGCGAGGAACACTTCCCACTTGTTGAAGTAGCCGTCGCCGTTGGTGTCGAAGTAGCGAATTTCCATGTCCTTCTTGTCATCGACCAGATGGCCTACCTCCAGCCAGCCATCCATGGCGTCGAACAGATGGTATCGCTTATCCACCGCCGAATAGTAAATCTGCCGGCGATCCGTCGGCTTGGAGGAGTATTCGCGCCGCATATTCCAGCGCTGGACGGGTCCTCCGGTGTTGTATAACAGCTCGCGCTCGTAAATCCAGAACTGGCCCTCCCAGCGGTGAACGCTGCGCGCCTCGTCCCAGGTGAATCCGGTCTTTTGGGCCGGGTAATCCAAGGCCACCTGCAGCGCTTCGTTCCACGGGACGCGAACCGTCGTCTGAGGCGGCCGCCGAAGCGGGTTGGTGTAATACATGTGCGGGTAGTTGTACGGCTGGGAGCCGATCATCGTGAAACCAAAGTTGTAGTGAGGCCGGCTGAAGGGTTGCTTGCGCGGCGTCGGATCGATGTTGTAACTCAGCCGGATATTGACCGTCCCCATCTTGTTGAGAGGCGTTGCTTTCGCCGACCACATGTAATCGTAGTTGTTGGCGTAATCGAGGTCGTTTCCGGTGTTGCTGCTCAAGGGAGCGACGGCGTACCGGGCGACAATTTCTCCGAAACCGTCGTGGCTGGGATCGTAAAAGACAAACGGGCATTCGGACAGCGGCTCCCACTTGCGGGTCTTCGCGTTGTACTTATCAAGATAAATCATGCTGTTGCCGCGGAACTTGCTCGCAAAGCCGTTGCCGTCATACTGCCAGTTCTTCAGGGAAAAGATTTGCGCCCCGTCGTTATCGTAGTTCTTGCCAAACCATCCGAAACGGAGATATCCGTTTTTGTAATACCGGATCTCCATTTCGTCCGCCTTGCCGTCATGATTATCGTCAATGTAGACCACCATGCGGTCTACGATGCCCGTCCCGTGATAGCTCACCAGGTATGCGGTATCAACCTTGTTGAGGATATTTTTAGCTTTTCCGCTGTCGTCGATCGCCTCGATGATGTTGCCGTTTTTGCGCTCGACGATGGCGTCAGGATGGCCCGCATGATTGAGATCGAGCGTGAAGCTCTGGCCCTCGGCCAGCGCCTTCGCTTTTGGCCACCACGGCTGGTGGAGAAAAGTCAGCCGGCCATTCGGAGTCATGGCCGTGGCGCGCATATACCACGTCAGATGCCGCTTGGGCAGTGCCCCCAACGCCGAAGTCACTGCCAAAACGCACAAAAACACCAGGTTCCTGATTCGCCCCATGGATATCTCCCGCATTTATCTGACTGGTTCCCGCACGGCCCCAGCGGATCCAAAGTGGCGGGCCACCTTCTCGATGGCCGCGCCAATCTGGTCAACATGCCTGTCGCTGTAATTCTCGTTCCAATGAATGGCAATCACCCTGCTGAGCCCCCTTTCGGCCTGAGGACACAAGCCTAGCTTGAACTCCTGCCTGCCGTAGGGAATGAAAGGATAGTGTGAATTGCCGTAAGTCCGCTGCTTCGAAAACACTCCGGACATATAAAGAGGCTGCACGATATATCGCACCCACGCCGGGACGCCCTCGGCCACCAGGGCTTCTCCGAAATGCGCCGTCGAAACTCCTGCGGCCTGCTCGTCGATGTGCAGCATGTAGAGCCAGTAAGAGGGGTCCGTGTTGGCGGGCACCGCGGGCGGCAGAACACCGGGCAGATTCGCAAGCCTTTCCGTCAGCCGCAACGCGATTTGACGGCGGCGCTGCGCCACGCCCTCGACTTTCGGGAGTTGGCCCAGAGCCACGGCTCCCTGCAGTTCGGTCATCCGGTAGTTCTGGGCCAGAAACAGAAACCGGTCGGATCCCAAACCCTTGCCGTCACGCGGCCAGGCTTTATCGGCAAACAGCACGGCGCGGTCGGCAAGCTCGGGCCGCGCAGTCACCATCAGCCCGCCTTCGCCCGATGCGATGTGCTTGCTCTGCTGCAGGCTGAAACAGGCAAGGTCGCCCAGGGTGCCGACCAGTTTCCCGTCGAACTTGGCCCAATAGGCCTGCGCGCAGTCTTCAATGAGCACGAGATGATGTTGATCCGCCAGGGCCCGGAGCCGCGCCATCTGGCAGGGCTGTCCCGCCAGGTGAACCGCAATGATGGCCCGCGTGCGATCCGTAATGTTCTTTTCCACGGAGTCCGGATCGATGGTGAGCGTCTCCGGATCGACGTCGGCAAACACTGGAACGCAATTCTGCCAGATGATGGGCAGGATCGAGCCCATATCCGTAATCGGAGGAACGATGAACTCCTCGCCGGGCTCGGGGTCGAGCGCAGCCACCGCCAGATGCACCGCCGCGGTGCCGCTTGAGCAGGCCACCGCCTGGCCGTGGCCCAGTTGAGCCGCGAATTTTCGCTCGAGTTCCTTGACCATCACGCCGCCGTTGCGGCTCAGGCACCCTGACCGCAGTGCCTGCAAAACCAGTTCTTCCTCCTCGCGCCCGAACGTCCGCCCGGCGCGGTCCAGGAACGTCGGCAGGGGTTCCCGAATTGCCTTCGGCCCTCCGAGTAATGCCAATTGATCAACCACTGCTCTATCCTCCTATCGGAAGCTTGACGGTCGCTCCGCTCGCGGCAGACTGGTAGGCGGCCAACGCCACTTCGACCGCCGCCCGGCCGTCCTGGCCCGTTACGGCCGGCGGGCGCCCTTCGCGGATGCTGTCGATGAATTCCTGGTGCTGCAGGCGATAGGCCTCCAGACGCACCGGGTCCAGCATCCCTTTACCTTTCCAGTCGATCGGGTCCTGTCGGGCAACCACCGTCCAGCTTCCCTCACGGCCCAATCGTAATTCTCCGTACGCGTCGACGTCCAGGATACCGGATTCACCCACCACCCAGGACGAGGAAGCCGTGTTCGGGAACCCGGGCGCGGGGATAGCCCAGGATTCCCAGGCCGTCGCCATGCCTCCGCCGCTCAATCCGAAGACTGCCATCGCCGATATCTCATTCCCGCTCGCCGCATCGATCTGCACCTGCGCCGCCACGCTCGATATCTCCTGGCCGCTAAACCAGCGAATGCGGTCGATGTTGTGAACGCCGTGCGCGAGAAGCGTGCCGGAATTGGCCGGCTGGCTTTGCCACGCCGGCAGCGAGCCCAGGCCTCCGCAGTTTAAAATCAGTTCCCGGATCATGGTGACGCGGCCGATCGCTCCTTCCTGAATCAAACGGTGAGCCTCGCGGTTGCAGGTTCGGAAGCGCTGCCCGAACATGATCATCAGGTTTACCCTGGCATTCTCCACCGCCCTGAGAATGCGGTCGCAATCCGCCAGGGTAGTAGCCATCGGCTTGTCCAGAAGAATGTGCTTTCCATGCTCGGCAGCCTGGGTTGCCTGTTCGGCGTGCTCGGAATGCGGCGTGCTGATCAGCACCGCGTCGATATCCGAACGCTCCAGCAGATTCATCACCGTGGGCTCGTGCGCCACATGGTATTCCTGAGCCAGTTGCGGAGCCCGGCTCCCTCCCGCAATCGCCACCAGTTCGGCGCCCTCGAGATAACGGGTCACCGTCTCAGCGTTCGTCTTGCCCATGAAACCGGCCCCGATGATTCCGACTCTGACTTTATCCATCGCGATTCCCTTCCGCTTAATATCAAAGATTCCACGAACCCTCCGATGTGCGGATTCCCCCGGCCCAATCAGGCCTCCGGCAAACCCTCGCTCTGAGCCATGGGAGTCTCAAGAACGCCGATTCCCTCGATCTCCCCCATCATCCTGTCGCCCGGCTTCAAATCGATTCCGCGCCCCTTGCCAACGCCTCCAGGCGTTCCCATCGCTATGATGTCACCGGGCTCAAACGTCAGCACCTGCGAAATGTAGTGGATGGTTTCGGGAACATCAAAAATCATCTGCGCGGTGTTGGCATCCTGCATCAACTGGCCGTTCACCCAGAGACGGATGGGAAGCCGGTGCGGGTCCTGCACCTCGTCAGAAGAAACAATCTCCGGACCGAGCGGACAGAAACCGTCGAACCATTTCCCCATCAGCCAGTCAAAGAAAGGATCAAATTCGCGTACTTTTCGGTCGGCCATCCGGCTGTTGAAGCTGCGCTCGCTGATGTCGTTCAGCACCGTGTAGCCCCAGACATACTCCATGGCCCTTTCGCGCGGTATGTCGTGTCCCCTCTGGCCGATAATCACCGCCAGCTCAATTTCCCAATCCACAAAAACATTGGACCGGCGGATATAAACCGGCTTTCCGGGAGCGGTGATGCAGGTAGAGGGCGGCTTCATAAACACCTGAGGCGTGATCCGGGCCGTTTCACTGACATCCTTGAATCCGCTCTCCACTATGTGCTGGTGATAATTCCCCGCCAGGGCCAGAAGCTTCCGGGAGTCGCGCAAGGGCGCATCGAGTTGCAAGGGATCGGCCGCTTTTAACACCTCCCGCTGAAGGGTTTCGGAACCTGAAACGCTTTCTATCAGGGCGCTCAGCCGGGCCGGGCCTTCCGCCTCGCCTTCCATAAACGCTATCGGGCTCGTAATCTCCTCCTTCCACAACCGCCGTGCCGCCAGCGTCAGGTCCATCACCTGCCCGTGGCGCCTGAGCCCAAGATGAACCTCACTTCCATCTGTGAAAAAACGCAAAAAACGCACTCAGCCTCCTTCCTACCCTACTGGCTTCCTCCGAGGCGCAATAGCCGGCTGGCATTGCCGCCTAGAATCTTCTCCCGCGCATCATCCGGAATCTTCGCCCGCAGGATCTTCTGCAGATTGGCGCTGCCGTTCTGAAGCGGCAGGCCGGTGCCGAAAAGCAACTGCTCGCTCCCGCACTCCTCGATCAGCTTGACCACGGCATTGAAACCCTGAATGCAGGAAGTTTCCAGATGCACGGCAGGAAACCGCCGCATCAACCGGACCGCGGCGCTCAATTCGTGAAAATAGTTAATGCCGCTCAAGATCCACGGGGCGCGCGGGTGGCGTTCAACCAGCGTCACCATCCAATCCAGGTTGAGCGACGGCATCCCCCAGTTCATGATCACCCGAAGCGGCAGCAGGACCGGCCATTGCCGCATCGCAGCCTCTTCCAGAATCTGGTCAACGAACGGCTCATAGAGCGGGTGGTAAGTATGGTGCTGGGGATAAAGACGCACCCCAAGGAAACCGCGCTTTTGAAAGCCATCAAAATCAAAGCTGCGGCCATGGAGTGTGTGGCTCAACTCCAGCGGGCCCAGGCAGGCGAAGCTGAGTAGTCGCTCCGGGAATTGGCGTACCGCCTCTTCGGTTTCCAGGTTGCCCTCTTCCCAGCCGACAAACAGCCCGCGTATCGACAGGACCACCGCGCGGTCGATGCCGCAATGATCCAGCTCTTTGACCACTTCCGAAGGCGTTGAGACG
>JAKASH010000244.1 GCA_021828225.1 Acidobacteriota bacterium
GCTCCAGTCCAGGATGGCGGTGCAGAGCGCGCCGCTCTGGCTGATGAAGGCCACGTTGCCCGGCTGCGCCCCGGTGCGGGCAAAGGTGGCGTTCAGGCCCGAAAGAGGACTCATCACGCCCAGGCAGTTGGGACCAATCAACCGCGTCTGGCCGCGGCGAAGCTGGGCCATAATCTCCTGTTCCATCTGGACGCCCGCCGCTCCGCATTCCTTGAAACCGGCGGAAATGACGATGACGCCTTTGACCCCGGCGTCAACGCACTCGCCAACAATACCCGGCACCGTGTGGGCCGGCGTGATGATCACGGCCAAGTCCGCGGGCTCGGGCAGCGCGCCGATCGTCGGATAAGCTTTGATGCCCAGCACCTGGCTCCGCTTGGGGTTCACGGGATAGACCGTGCCGCCGAAAGGACTGCTGATCAGGTTCCAAAGAAGCGTGCGCCCGACGCTGGCCGCCGCTTCCGTGGCGCCAATAACCGCAACGCTCTCGGGTGAGAAAAATACATCGAGAGGGTGATCCGCCTGCCGGAAAATATCGTGCGCGCGTTCGACCGTTTGCTTCGCCGAAGGTTTCATTGTATTCGCCATAGTGACCTTTCCATTTTGAACTCTTTCGGGACAGTAGTTCAAGTGCGCTTGCCCCGGTTCTTCATGAATTTTGTGCGCCAGGCCAGGGGGCGGCAGTTCAACCCCGCCGTTGCCAACTGGCGGTCGCGTTTGCTGTTGGAGACCTTTTCTGAGGCGGAAACCGCGTTTCAGATGTGCACGGCCAGGACGGGGCTGGATCCCAACTGAATAACCCGATGAGTGGTCGAGCCGAACAGAGCAAGATCGACCGCATTGCGGCCACGCACCCCCATCACCACCAGATCCGTTCCGGTCTCCAACGCAATCTGCAGGATCTGTTGATAGGGTTTGCCAATCCGCACCGCCGCCTGGACTTTGCACCAGTCGCTGGACTCCGGCGGGACCAGGTTTTCGAGCCTGTGCGTGATCTCGGCGATGGCCTTTTCCAGGTCGTCCGTCGGGGGAACATCTTCGAGGACGTGGAGCAAAGTCAACTCGGCATTGTACTCCATGGCCAGCGAGAGCGCGTAGGTGAGCGCGCGGCTGGAATAGTCTGAAAAATCCGTACAAAAGAGGATTCTGTGCAGCCGCACCGGCTCGAGGTTGTCAGTTGGCGCAACGAAATCGTGGGTGGGCTTGCGAACCACCAGAACCGGGCAGTGAGCCTTCCTCAAGACTTTTTCGGTCACCGATCCCATCGTCAGGCGGTCAAACCCGTGCCGGCCGTGGGTGCCCATTACAATCAGGTCAACTCCCTGGCTCTCCGCAAACGCCAGAATGCAGTCGGTCGGTGTTCCCTTGTGCACAAAGCGCTCGGTCTCGAAACCATCCGCCTTGCGCGCCGACGCAAACTCTGAGAGCTTCTCGTCCGCGTGCGTTTCAAGGTTCCAGAAAACTTCGTTGATGGCGTCCGGAAAAGCGTAATAGGGATAGGAGGAAGTCAGCGGCTGGACCACGTGTTGCAGAAGCAGCTTGGCCCCGTAATGTTGTGCAAGGGACTGAGCGTAATCATAAGCCTTAGCTGAATATTCAGAAAAATCCACAGGGCAGAGGATCTTTTCTATTCTCAGCATGGGCCCCTCCTTGAATCAACGCTGGGAGGAGCGAGTGCCCTCTTGGCTGGGGCCGGCTGGTTTGCCTCTCCTGCCCAGAAGCTAACCTGCACTCCTCGCGGCTTTCCTCCCAGCGGAGCTTCAATTTAACAAACGGCCGAGGGTCCCGCCGTGACCACGGTTACGAGTTCATGTGATCTGTGTCACAGAGACAAACAAGACATCGAATCAGAATTAAAAAGGAGGATCAGGGCCGGCAGAGTTGATAATAGCATTGTGTCCAATGGTGATGCTTGTCCCGGCAGGATCCGCCCCAAACCAATCCCGGCTTGCAGGATGGTGAGCGCTCTCAGGTTCTTTGCGGCGCCTCAAGCGGGGAAAGGAGCAAGCCATGGAAAAGCCAAAAGTCATGGTAGCCCTGCGAGATACAGAAACCGCAGGAAGTCTTACCAAGCTTGGGTGCCAAATGGCCAGCCTGGCAGGAACCAACGTGATCGCTCTGCACGTGATTGAAGTGCCCCCAGGTTTGCCCATTGACGTCGAAGACCCTGTTTTTGAACGGCCCGGCGAGCAGGTTCTTTCGCTGGCCCGGCAGGTTGCATCGAACAACTTTTCAATGCGGATCTCGACCCGGCTGCTCAAAGCCCGGAATGCCGGCGAGGCGATTGTCGGCGAAGCCGCCGAGCACGATATCGACCTCCTGATCATCGGATACCGCCACGATCACGGTCTGGCTGAGACTCTGCTGGGATCGACCGTGCATTATGTAACCCATCACGCCCCATGCAGAGTGCTGGTTCAGGTACCAGCGGCCAAGCGGAAGGCGAAACCGGTTGCGGTTAGTGAGGAGAAAGCTGAAGAACGCGTCGAAAGAAAGAAGCCGGAGGCCGCGTAGGACGACACGGTTAGTCGCGGCTGTTTCAACAAGGCATAAAAGCAAACGCCACGCCGCCAGCGACAGGGCCTGCTGATCGCCCGGCGCAAAAGGGGAGGAGAGGAAGAGCCATGCGACTATCACCAAAGGCTCTGGGATTGGCGACAGGACTGATCTGGGCTGGAGGAGTTCTTTGCGTTGGACTCGTTAACCTGATTGCTCCTTCCTACGGGGCTGGATTTCTGCAGGCCGTCAGCTCGATCTACCCCGGCTATCACAACTCACGCGACTTCCTGGACGTGCTGGTCGGCACCGGCTATGCGCTGGTGGATGGCGGCATCGGAGGCCTGATCCTGGCGTGGCTTTACAACATCTTTGCGGGCCAGGCAAAGCAGGCGTCCTGATTGATCGTGTTCACCCACTTAGCGAGGTGTCATATCGCCGTGTGCTCCGCGGCCGGGAAAACCTCCTGCAGCGCCGGTGTCTCTGATCGCCAGAGTCCGATGAACTCCATCGGAGCCCAGAAATCGGACCCTACCGGCGCATTTCGGCGCTGGGGACAGCCCCACTACAAAAAATGCTGTCACCATAATTTGCGATCCTCGCGTTGTCTAGCCTCATGACCAGGAAACTCAAACGCTGGCTGGTTCTTCTCACGGGGTGGGGCTTTGTCGTGGTGGGCGTAGCAGGGCTTTTTCTTCCCTTCCTTCAAGGCATCTTGCTGCTCCTGATTGGTCTCTCGATCCTCTCTTCCGAATACGTGTGGGCCCACAAGCTGTTACAGAAATTAAGGGACGGTTTTCCCGCCGTCAGCCGCGGGCTGGACGCAGCCGGGGCGCGGGCTCGTGCGTGGCTGAAGCGGATTGCTTCACCGAAGTCTGACAAAGCGCAGGGTTGATGTCAAAAGGAGTGCATCTTCAGCCTGAATGCCGCCGAATCACAGCAGGTGGTGATTCAGATCACCGCTATCTGTGCGATGCCGGTTGATCATAAGGATGTAAGGAGGATGGAAGCAGGCGAAGACGATTTAGGCAATATGCAAAGCTGAGCACCCGCAGTGAAACCGGAAGCTTTGCAAAGGCCAGCGACTTAACGCGGCCGTTCCACCTGCCATCCTCCTTAACTCCCCTCCAGCTCAAATCCTTTAAAGCCCCGCGTAAGTGTGTTTTATAATCCCGCCCTTGCTGAGTTCCTAAGCTCAATGATATTTTAAAGATATAGGCAACCTTCCAAGTGTACGAGTAGAGGGCATGACTCCTAATGAAGGCCGTTATCGGACGCTTCTGCAGATCGCGGATCTGATCGCACAGCACCGTGATCTGGCCGGCCTTTTTCAGGACTTGACGCGTCACTTGCAGAGCGTTGTCAGCTTCGATTATCTCAACTATGTTCTCCACGATTCCGACCGGAACGTGATGCGGTTGAATATTATCGATAGCGCGGCTCCTCAGAAGCTTCCCGAAATGCTGGACATGCCCGTCGATAACTCGTACTCCGGCCAGGTATGGCAGACGCAGCAACCCCTGGTGCTGAACGACGTTGCCGCTGAAACTCGGTTCCAGCCGATCCTGCCCCTTCTGATGGAATATGGTGTCAGGTCATATTGCGTCATGCCGCTCACAACCGCCCAACGCCGGTTGGGCGCCCTGGGCGTCGCCAGCCGGCAGGAAAGTGCCTATTCCAAGGATGATCTCGAGTTCCTGCAGCACGTTGCACAGCAGGTTGCGGTGGCTGTGGACAATGTGCTCAATTACCAGACCCTTGAGACGTATCTCGAGCAAATAGCCCGCAGACGGGCGGAAGATGCGCTGAAGGAAACGCAGGCGCTGTTTGAACAACTCTTCGAGTCCTCGCCCGATGGCGTTCTGGTCATCAGTTCGGAAGGACTGATCACACGGGTGAACGCACAAACCGAGAAAATGTTCGGGTACACGCGCGCCGAGTTACAGGAACAACCCATCGAACTGCTTGTTCCGGACCGCTTGCGGGAAGCCCACGCGCGGGATCGTTGCAACTATCAAGCCGAACCCCGCATGCGTGGAATGGGCGTCGGCCTGGAACTGTTCGCGAAGCGCAAGGATGGAAGCGAGCTCCCCGTCGAAATCTTGCTGAGCCCGATTGAAACCAAAGAGGGCCCGGTTGTGCTGAGCGTCGTTCGTGACATCACCCGGCGCAAAAAGGCGGCGGAAGCCCTGCGGACTAGCGAACAGCAGCTTCAGAGCATTCTGGATAACTCGACCGCCGTCATTTATGTCAAGGACCTCGAAGGCCGTTACCTCCGTGTCAACAGGCGATTTGAGGAGATTTACAACATTGGCAAGGGCCAGGCCAAAGGTCAAACCGACTACGACCTCTTTTCGAAAGAGATGGCGGAGAACCTGCGCGCCAATGACCAGAAGATTCTGGAGGCCGCAGTCTCGCAGGAATTCGAAGAGGTTGTCTCCCACACCGGGAGTCTCCACACTTACATTTCAATCAAGTTCCCATTGTTTGACCCGTGGGGGCGGCCTTACGCTGTGGCCGGCATCTCGACCGACATCACGGAACGCAAGAAGGCTGAGGAAGCCTTGCTGCTGGAGATCAGCACGGTCCTGCTCTCCAATCTGGATGTTCGGGAGCTTTTTACAGCGATCTCGGCGACTCTGCGCCGGACAATGCCCCATGAGTATGCAACCCTGGCCCTCTATTCGCCGGAGACCAAAGAACTCCGTCTGTGGTCATTAGAACAAGGTCAAACTGAAACCACGCTGCGGAGAGAAATGACCTCACCCGCACAGGAAGCACTGGCGGGCCGCGTAATGAATTCCCGCCAGCCGCTGATCTTCAATGACCTTGCCAACAATCCCCTCCACATTCAGGGAACGGATCGCCTGAGGGCCGAAGGCGTGAAGTCAGCCTGTTTCCTGCCCCTGATCACTGCAGACCGGGTGCTTGGAACACTGAACATGGTCAGCCGGCGCGAGGCGGCGTTTCAAAAGCATTTCGATCTTCTCCAGCAAGTGGCCAGCCGCATTGCAATCGCCCTCGACAACGCCTTAACTTACCGCAAGGTGGCAGAGCTGAAGGAAAGGCTGGCGGAGGAAAAACTCTACCTCGAAGAAGAAATCCGAACCGAATTCCAAAGTGGAATTCGG
>JAKASH010000245.1 GCA_021828225.1 Acidobacteriota bacterium
TCCGCGACCACCACCTTTTCACCCGTGACCAGCGTGATGACGGTGTCTGGCGCGTTCTCAATGAACTCAATCAGATCGGAGTTCACGACGATCGATTTCCCATTTAAGCGCGTGAGCTGAATCAAATGATTGACTCCCGGGTTCCCTTTGCCACGTACACATCAACATCCCGGTATCGTGACTGCCATTCAATAAGTTCCTATCGGCAATTCTGTCGATCCTATTCAGTTGAGAATTCACAAAGCAGGAGACGGTTGGCTTATCAGGTGCCCTTTGTTCAAGAGAAACTACAATTGTGCCGACGTTTTATAGGAATTGCTAATTTTGAAGATCTGCGAGCCGCGGAAAAGTTTTGTTTCCCGCCCGCCGATAACAAACAGTATTGAATTATCGTTCTGCAAACATGGAACGCAGGAAACCGTCAATGTCGAGTGAAGCATTAATGTCAGACACAGCCGCTATTTATACCTTGGAGGACCAACATCGGCATGCAGTGAAACTCTTTCGGGAAGGTCAGTACAAGGAAGCAGCGCAAATCCTGGGCGAAGTGCTGAAAAGTAAGGAGACCAGTGAAATTTGGAATGACTGGGCGACGGCGCAATGGATGTGTAACCAAGCCGGCCTGAGCGAGCAGGGCTATCGCCGGGCGCTGTCGATAGATCCGGCAAACGCTTCGGCAGCAGGGAATCTGGGCGTTCTTCTGGCGAGTACTGGGCGTGTCATGGAGGCGCTTCCGCTATTGCAGCGGGCTGCAGCGGAGAGTTCCGAAGGGGAGCGCGATGCATTGCTCTGCCTGGTGCAAACCTGCCGTGGGGAGATTTCAAGCCACAGCATAACGGACCGCAGACCGGCTCCCGGGGATGAAGGCGGGCGGGCTAAGCAGACTGACACTAAACAGCCGCTCAGCCATTGCCGCCGCGCTGGACAGCCAGGCGAAGTTGCGAGCTCGAGCAGGAGCGCGGTGGCGTCGCAAGCCTGTCTGGAAATTTGTGCCGCTGATTCGGCCCGTGAGTCTGCTTTTCAGCAACGGGCAGCGGTACCCACATCCCAACCCTCCCAAGCTAGTAAAGCGGGAGTGTGTTTCCAAGGGTTTATATATGGAGCGAGCGGCTATGCTGAAGAGGCCTGGGTTGAGGCTTTGGGAGTGTCTGAGTACGGGATTCCTTTGCAGCTTGTGCCAGTCGGGGAGGCCTGTGACGGAAAAACAATGCTTCCAGAGAAATCGCGGCGCAAGCTCGAGATGCTCCAGCGCCAGACGGTTGACCTGAGCCAGAGCGTCTTCCTCCAGTTTTCTGTGGCTCAGGCCTGGGACATGGAAACCTACGGCCGATGGTGCGTTGTTCGGACCATGTTTGAAACGGACCGGCTTCCGGATGGTGTTTCTGAGCGCTGCAACGCAATGGATGAAGTCTGGGTACCCAGCCGGTTCAACCTGGAAACCTATGCCCGGGCAGGCGTCGAGGAGAGCAAGCTCCGGTTTGTTCCTCCCGGGGTTGATACACGGCTTTTCTGCCCTGACGTTATTCCCCTGCAGATTCCCCGAAAACGCGGGTTTAATTTCCTCTCGGTATTTGACTGGCACCAGCGCAAGGGGTACGACGCTCTGCTGCTTGCCTACCTGCAGGAATTCAAGCCCGACGAGGACGTTGCGCTGATCCTAAAGGTTAGTCAGTCGAATAGCAGCCTGACCGATCTTCAGGCCGAAATTGCCTTTTTTGTCGAGCGGAAGGCGGGGCTGCGGATCGAGAATGCCCCGCCGGTTATCCTGATCAACGGTTTCATTCCACAGCGTGAGATGCCGCGTCTCTATGCCACCGGAGACTGCTTTGTCCTGCCAACCCGCGGCGAAGGTTATGGGCGTCCATTCCTTGAGGCGCTTTCCTGCCGAGTTCCCATCATTGCAACGGGCTGGAGCGGCCAGAGGGATTTCTTGAGTCAGGAGAACAGTTACCTGGTTGATTACCAACTGGTGCCTGTGCCGGACGATGTGGATATTGAAGTCTTTGCCGGGCATCGATGGGCGGAACCTGATGTGAGCCATTTACGCCAGCTTATGCGGCACGTCTATTCACACAAGCACGAAGCCCTCAAGCGTGCGGAGCGGGGACGGGCCGATATGGTCCGGAAATATGACTGGAACGTGATTATCCCGCAGTGGGTGGCGGAGTTCCGCCGGCTGCTTGACTGAAGTCTGACAGTGCGCATTAAAGTCTACTCATTTCGGATTTTGCGGGCGCTTGACTGAGCTGCAAGTTCGATACTTTGCTTGATCAGGATCGGTAAGAATGCCGTTATATGTCGTGCAGCCTGATTCTCTCAACCTTGAGCAGACCTATGAAGAGAGTCCCACGGTTGCGCTGCTCACCGACTGCGCCTCAGAAAACGATCTTCCATTCGCCCTGCGCGAGGTTTCCGATCGCGTCGAAAAGGGAAATCTTTCTATCCTCTGCGACAACAAACTTCCCGGGGGCGTTGACGCTGCCTTCCTTTGGCTGGCGGGTGAAAGCCTGCTGGAAGGGGCGGCGGCCGGTTTGCGCCGGGCAATCGCGAGCCCCGGCTCTCGCTCCTTTGTAGCGGTGCACCTGCCTTGTTTCGCTGAAGTCGACCTGATCGGCCTCCAACCTCGCTTGTGGAGGAAAGGGCCGAACCTTGACAACACGCAACCGGGGGTCCGGATTGCGGGGGCGTTATTGCCGCCGCCCGAACTGGAAGGTTTTCTCCAGGGGAGCAGCGAGTTATGGCCGCGCTTATATTCGGCCTTGCTTGACGAACAGAGGAGACCCGGAAACGGCCTCGATCTCTTGTCCCAGCTATGGCACGCCAGAGCCACGATCCCCAAGCTCTATGCAGCACTTCTGGTGCGCAATCTGATCGTCCTTTTGATCCGGCACAACCGCTACGAAGAGGCTGAAAAGCTGCTGAACCTCGGAATGGATTATTATCCCCGCTACGCAGAACTCCCGTATCTGGCCGCCTTGCTTTGCGCTTCGAAAGAGAGATATTCCGAGATCCCCGCTTATGTTCGCCGGGCCACACAAAATCCTGATCGCTCCTATGTGGGCAGTGGTGGGGAAGGCTCCTATCGCAGCCTCTGGCTGCTGGGCTGGGTATTCGAACTCGCCGGAAATCAGGCGATGGCTCTGCGGTGCTACTTGCCAGGCGCCCAGGCCTGTCCCGCCTACCCTCCTTCCGTCTTCGGCATCCTGCGGCAACGGCTTCCTCGCAACGTGGCGCAGCAGATGAGGTACAAGGTGTTAGGAGCGTTAGCGCGCCGCGAGTCGCAATATCTTGAGATGATTGTTGAATACTTCCTCCTCCACCGGCAGGTTGAGGCGGCGCGCCGCATGTTGGAATCGTCACAGCTCCCAGACGCCACAAGAGAGAGACTCCAGGAATCAGTTGATGAGGCCATTGCGGCGTTCCGGCCCACTCCGCGTGGGACCGGCGTCAAACCGGGTGTCACGCTGGTGGGGCCTTTCTATGTCCATTCAAGCCTGGCCCGGATCAACCGGGAAATTGCCGCCGCCCTTGCCGCCGCAAACGAGCTTGAGGTTTCCTTTGAGCCACACGGTTTTGGCGAAGTTCAGGGCGCTTCGGTGGCCCATTTCGATGCGGTTTCGAAGGGATTCAAGCAGAGGGTCCAGCGGCTCGACCTGACCATCCGGCAGCACTGGCCGCCCGACTTCCAACCTCCGGCCAGCGGGAAGCTGGTCGTCCTCCTGCCCTGGGAATATGGGAGCATCCCGATGAGGTGGGCCGACCAGATCAGAAAGTGCGTGGACGAGTTGTGGGTCCCTTCGGAATTTTGCCGCGAGGTCTTTGTCCGTGGGGGCGTGCCGGCAAACAAAATTCAGGTGATTCCCTACGGAGTTGACGCGGGAATCTTCAGGCCTGACGAGCCTGCGTGGCGTCCGGCAGGATGCCGGAGCTTTGTTTTCCTGTTTGTGGGCGGAGCAATTGCCCGCAAAGGAATAGATGTTCTCTGGAACGCGTATTGCCGCGCCTTCACGTCCGACGACGACGTCACGCTGGTTATCAAGGACATCGGCTCGTCCACCTTTTACAAGGGTATGACCCTGCTCGAACAGTTGTCCCGCGCAAGCCAGGATATCCGCTCGCCGCAACTGGTAGTTCTTACCGAACAGTTTGACGACTCCAAACTGGCATCGCTCTACCGGGGTTCGAACACGGTTGTCCTGCCGTATCGCGGAGAAGGCTTCGGGATGCCCCTGGCGGAGGGGCTCGCTTGCGGGCGGCCTGTGATAACGACAGGACTTGGGCCGGCGCGAGAATTCTGCCCTCCGGTGGGATCGTATTTTGTTTCCGCCACAGAGTCCCAGATGCCGAGCGCGCCCCTGCGCTTTGGCCCCATGTCGGGACCGTTCACCTGGTTCGAGCCGGATGTCGCAGAGTTGTCGAGGGCCATGCGCTGGGTTTTCGAACACAGAGGGGAGGCGGCCCGGCGGGGGAAGTGTGCTGGAGAGAAGGTTCGAGCTGCGCTGAACTGGCCCAGAATTACCAACCTGCAGCTTGAAAGAATCCGCCATCTCGTCGGCGCTTGAGCTTAGTTGAAGCACGTCTCTGCGGCGGTTGGTTTTTGATGGTACGGACAGGGCCGTGACTGGAGATTCGGACAACCCGCAAAAGGAATACGGAACGGCATGCCAAAACTTGCACTTTCCATGATCGTTAAGAACGCGGAAGCGACGCTTGCCCGTTGTCTCGATAGCGTGCGCGGAGTGGTGGACGAAATCATCATCGCGGACACGGGATCGACCGACCGCAGCCGGGAGATCGCCCGGCAATACAATGCCCGGGTCATCCAAATCCCGTGGGAGAAAGATTTCGCGAAGGCGCGCAACCTGTCGCTGGCCGAGGTTCGCTCGGACTGGGTCCTGGTCCTGGACGCCGATGAGGTGCTTGATCCGGCGGCGGGTGAATCCATCCCTCCGTTGCTGACGAACCCCACGATTGCGGGCTACATGGTTCAGATCCGCAACTACCTGCTGGAAATGAATTGCCATCTTTGGGACCAGCGGGCGAAGCCGAATACCTCCGCGCCAGATTTCGCAAAACAGTACCCAGCCTACGTGCAGCACCAGAATGTCCGTCTCTTTCGGCGCCATCCCGATGTGTATTTCGCCGGACGCGTCCACGAAACGGTGGGTTGCCGCATCCTGGAGTTGGGGATGAAGATGGAGGCTGCGAACTTCCTGATCCATCACCTGGGGTTTATTGCGGACGATCAAAGCCTGGCCAGGAAATGGGAGTTCTATCGCGAACTCGGCCGCGAAAAGATACGCGAAAGGCCGGACGACGCCAATGCCCATTTTGAGCTTGGCATCGAGGAGTTCGAGCATTTCCACAATGATGAGGAGGCCATCAGGCTCTTTGCACGCGCCTGCGAGCTGAACCCGCGCCTCGTTGTTGCTTGGCTCTTCCACGGGCTTGCGCTGTCGCGCGCGGGCAGACACCGCGAAGCCATCACGTGCCTGGACCAGGCCGAAGCAAGCGGCGGCAAGGTGCCGCTGGTTTATGAAGGCAGAGGAAACGCGTCCTATGGCCTGGGCGATTTCAGCGTCGCAAGGCGATTCTACCCGCAGGCGAGCGAAT
>JAKASH010000246.1 GCA_021828225.1 Acidobacteriota bacterium
GCCCCCCCCTAAATGTAGCCTGGCCAGGGGGAGAAAAACCAGGAACCGCAGGGCCGCGCTACAAATACTTTGGCGAGGGTTGAAATTCTGAAGGACGGCGTCATTCATCGCGGATAAACCGGGGAAATTTCGCCCGGTCGCACATCGGACAAGGCGCGATTCATGCACCAGCCGAGCAGGCGAGACCAGATGGGAAATGGGTAAGTGGTTGACGGCCACTATAGCTCCGGGATATGTTCTGGGCTTGGCCTGTTTTCAGCCAGGGTCGCGACGTCGGCGCTGCCGGTTATGGGAGGATGTGATTGATGAAACTGCACCATGTGATTGAAGCTCAACAGTTTGACCTGACAACGATCAACAATCTGTTCAAAGTTTCCGAGGAGATGGAACAACTGGTGGCGCGCGGCGGCACGGATGAATTCCACACCCGGTTGATGGCCACGCTTTTTTACGAGCCTTCCACCCGCACCCGTTTTTCTTTTGAAGCGGCCATGCACCGCCTGGGGGGACGGGTCATTTCAACGGAAAACGCCGCTGAATTCTCTTCGGTCGCCAAGGGCGAGACGCTCGAGGACACGATTCGCATCATGAACGGCTACGTGGACGTGATTGTCCTGCGCCACAGCGAAGTTGGCGCTGCAAAACGGGCGTCGGCTGTTTCGCGCGTTCCGATTATCAATGCCGGCGACGGCGTAGGCCAGCACCCGACCCAGGCGCTGCTGGACCTTTACACGATTCACAAGGAGATTGGCTCCATCGACGGCCTCAAAATCGCCATGGTGGGGGACCTGGCCCAGGGACGGACCGTGCGCTCCCTGGCTTATCTTCTGAGCAAGTTCAAGGACATCAGGATGTACTTCGTTGCGCCGCCCCTGCTCAAGATGAAGGAGGATATCCTGGAGCATCTTCGTGAGCACGGGATCTGGTTCAGCGAGGAAATGACCCTGGACCGGGTTCTGCCGGAGGTCGACGTGGTCTACCAGACCCGCGTGCAGAAGGAGCGGTTTGGCGACCGGATCGCCGATTACGAGAGTTGCCGCGGCATTTATATCCTCAATCAGGCTTCCCTGCAATCGATGAAGCCGGATGCGATTATCATGCATCCCCTTCCGCGCCTGGCAGAAATTACCATGGAAGTGGATCAGGACCGCCGGGCCGCCTATTTTCGCCAGGCTCAGAACGGTCTGTTTGTCCGCATGGCCCTGCTGAAGACGCTGCTTTCCTGATAGAAGCCCTGCCCCCCAGTCCTGCGCTGGTACTCTGGTACTAGTACTCCCGTACTCTTGTCCGATGGAGTTAACATCGCTTACATTTTGTGCAGTGAGGCAAATCAGGGGTTCAGGTAAGAGCCGAGGGAGGGGATACGCGATGGGAATTGGTGAACGAATTCGGGAATTGCGGGAACAGAAGCGCCTCTCGCAAGGGGACATTGAAGAGAGGACAGGACTGCTGAGGTGTTACATTTCTCGCGTCGAGAACGGACATACGGTTCCGTCTCTTGAGACGCTGGAGAGGTTTGCAGGCGCTTTGGACGTCCCCCTATATAAACTTTTTTATTATGACGAGGATTCGCCGCGCGAGTATTCAACGACTGATATGACTCTGGAGCAGCTTGCTCAGGAAGGCGGAGCTGCAGGAGCTGAGGCGAGGTTCCTGTTAAAATTAAGGAGCCTCCAGCCACGCCTTTCTCCTACCGATCGTGACGTCTTGCTGACTCTGGCCAAGAAATTGGCCGAGCGCCCGGTACCGGCAGAAAGATAGCGTTTACGAAGCAAACCCGCGGCAGTGAGGGCTTCGACCCATCTGCCCGGGCGATTGCGATCGATCCCTCTGCTGCCGGAAATCCCCTTTCCCAGACCTTGCCTCCAGAATCCGTTTTCCCGCCCGGGTTCCCCGGAAATTTTCTGGAACAGCCTCCCGAACTTCCCCGTAACGGAAGAATTGCGGTGGTGCCCGCGGCCACTCATGCCAGGAATGGCTTTTGCCACAACCCTATCTCGGCAAATGTCATCCAATTGCCGTAAGATAAAAAGTAGAGGGCCGGTAAAGGTACCCCAGGCTAAAGGGGAGAGAAATTTTGTGTTTAAGCTAATGCTGCGACAACTTATGCATCATCCCATCCGGATGATGTTGTCGATGGTCATGATCGGCGTGGCGCTCCTGCTGGGACTGGTCATCAAAGGGTTGTCGACGGGGGTCATGGAGGAAAAGATCCAGCGGACCGAGGGCATCGGAGCGGACTTCATGATTCAGCCTCCTCATTCCTCCTATATCCTCGGTTTGGGCGAAAACGTGATGCCGGATTCGCTGGCCCAGAAGATTATGGAGGTGAAAGGGGTTGAGGCTGCGACGCCGACCGCCACGAATGTCAGCTTTACCAACCGCCTGGAGGCCTTATTCGGGATCGACCTGCCCAGCTTTAACCGTGTCACAGGAGGCTTTGAATATCTGAAGGGCGGACCCTTTACGGGTCCCTACACCGCTCTTGTCGACAACATCTACGTTGAGACTCACCATGTGCATGTGGGCAGCACGCTGAATCTCCTGAACCACCAGTTTACCGTTTGCGGCGTGGTCGAACACGGCAAGGGCGCGCGGGTTTTTATCCCTCTCAAGACGCTTCAGGATTTGCTGGCTCCCGGGAAGTGCGCCGTCATCTTTGTGAAATGTACCTCGCCGAGCTTGGACGCGGTTGTGGAAAAACGGCTGCGGGAGTTTGCCGGCGGGGCTTTAAAGGATTATCAAATTACCAAGATGAGTGACCTTGCGTCGCTCATCACTCCCTCATCCTTTCTAGGTTTGAAACAGTTCCTGCTGGTGATCGTGGTGTTTGCCGGGGTGATCAATTTTCTGGTCATCTTTCTGGCTCTCTACGTTCAAGTTCTTGGGCAGACTCGGGAACTGGGAATTCTTCGTGCGCTCGGTGCAAGCCGCCATTACATGTTGCGGCTATTCCTTGGCGAGGCTTGCCTGCTGTGCCTGTTTGGAGGAGGGCTTTCCCTGCTTCTCTATCTTTTGACCAAGGCCATTGTTTTGTCGATTTACCCGGCGCTTCACTTTCTCCTGCCCGTGGGATCTATCGTGCGGGTGGCTATTATTGCGCTTGTCAGTGCTGTCCTTGGTGGGGCCTATCCGGCCTACCGGGCCAGCGCGAGCGAGCCGATTGCCGCGCTTGCTTATGAATAACAGGACTGACCAGGCCAAGGATGTCGTGCGAACCATGATAGAGGCTCGCGCCCTGACTAAGATTTATGACGGCACATCCGGATCTCCGCCCGCTGTCAATGGGGTGGACGTGAAAATTCCGTCGGGCCAGTTTACGGCGATCATGGGGCCCTCCGGCTCGGGGAAGTCGACGCTGCTTTACCTGATTGCGGGTTTGGCGGAACCGACGGGCGGGGAAGTGCTGATCGACGGCGTGTCCATTTCTTCCCTGCCGGACAAGGCTCGCGCGCGCATGCGCAACACCCGGATCGGTTTCGTTTTTCAGCGATTCAACCTGCTCGGATTTCTCTCTGCCCGGGACAACATTGACGCTCCACGCCTGCTCGGATGGAAGCAGCGGCACGCTCCCCGATCGGTGGACGAACTGCTGTCCGCGGTAGGACTCGAGAAGAAACGCCTTCGAAGGGTGAATGAACTGTCGGCGGGCGAGCAACAGCGGGTTGCCATTGCGCGGGCCCTGGTCAACGATCCGGACATCCTGCTGGCGGACGAGCCGACCGGGAATCTGGATTCCCGGAATGCCGACGCCGTCCTGGATCTGATCCTTCGGCTGAAGGGTGACCTTGGCCTGACGATTGTGATGGTGACCCATAACCCTGAGGTGGCGCTCCGGGCAGATCGGATTATCCAGATGAGGGACGGAAGTGTGGATCGGGACGTCATGACCGAGGATATCGAATTATTGCCTGATTGGGCTCGAAGGCTGGCAGGACCACTTCCGGGCTGAGCCTTCATTGCTGTTTCCGTTGCGAATTGTGGGGCCTTTTTATACCGAACTTATAACTGGAGGTGTTACTATGCGCCGATTACTGGGCGCCTTGCTCGGGGCACTTCTGATGCCTCTGATCTTGCTTGCCGGACCTTCGATCAAGATCAAGAAGTCGCATTTCGACTTGAAAGATGCGCCGAATGTGCTGCTGGTGACCTTTGATACCACTCGGGCCGATCACTTGTCCTGCTACGGATATATCCGCGAGACTTCGCCGACCATCGATCGTTTGGCTGCTCATGGGGTTTTGTTTGAGAACGCCTATACCGTTGAACCTCTCACCGGACCCTCTCATATCACCATGATGACCGCGCTCTATCCTCAGCAGCACGGCGCCACCATTAACGGCATGCACATGACGACTCATCCCCGGCCCATTCTGCTGGCGCAGATCCTTCGCCACCTGGGCTACAAGACAGGAGCTTTCATCAGCGCCTGGACGCTCAAGAAAGGCATCACCGGGCTGGGACGAGGTTTTGAAGTTTATAACCAGAACTTCACCTACCATTACAAGGTTGTTAATGCCGGGCGCCGCGGGAACCAGACGGGCGACGCCAGCCGCAAATGGCTGGAAAAGCATGGCCATTCGCATTTTTTCCTCTGGGTTCATTACTTTGACGCCCATGAGCCGTATACGCTCCATTCCGGGTTTGCCCATCTTCCACACATGAAGAACGCGACGATCTTCCCCATCGCTACGTCCGTCGACCCCAATCGAGCGGCAAAGATTCGTGCCTACGACAGCGGAATTGCTTTTGATGATAACGACCTTGCGAAGACCCTCAAGCTCCTGGACGAGTTAGGTGTTCGGAACAATACTTTGATCGTCGTGGTAGCCGATCACGGCGAGAATCTGGGTGAGGGCGGCATCTGGGGACACGGGTACCATATTAATCAGGAGGCCATGCATGTCCCGATGGTCATTTCCTACCCCAAAGAGATTCCCCAGGGAGAAAGAATCACGGCCGACGTTTCCACCGTCGATATCATGCCGACGATTCTGAGCTACCTGGGCTTGCATTTCAGAGTTCCGGGCCAATCCGGATACAGCCTGGAACCGATGATTCAAAGCGGCGGGAAAGAGGCTCCGGCTCGGCCTACCTTCTTCGTTGTCTACGCGGAACCGACGCTTCTGCCTCCCAAGTGGATGACATTTTTTTGGACGTGGGCTGAGGTAAAGCGAACGCCCTCGATGATGGGATTCGTCGAGGGGAATCTCAAAGTGGTCTCAACCGGAAGCCAGGACGCACTGAAGATCTATCACCTGAGTGACGTCTTTTCAAAAGCACAGCAGGTGCCTACGAATAGTGTCAGTGTCGCGAATCTGAGTTCCTATAAGGAAGATCTGGATTCCTGGTTCGACAAGACCAATCGTGGGCTCGAGCCGCAAGGCCACCTTACAAAGCAGGATGTCGAAATATTGAAAAGCCTCGGCTATGCCAGTCCCTGAGAAATACGGTATAGCGACAGCCTGGATGATTCCAAAATAGAGTGGCAACAAACGTTGTAGCGGCGCCCGCGGCGACGAGCCCTCACCCACCACTGAGTGGTCCCCCCTCTCCCGCAAGCGGGCGGGGGCTGGAAGTGATCGGGGACGATCTGTTTCGGCACGG
>JAKASH010000247.1 GCA_021828225.1 Acidobacteriota bacterium
GGGGCTAACATTCGCCCTGACACTACTGTTCGTTGCTCAACTTCCGAAGATCAAGATTGACACCGATCCCAAGCACATGCTGCCAGTTACTTCTCCCGTACGAGAGTATAACGATCGGGTCGAAGGTTGGTTCGCGCTCCATCCCGATGTTATCGTCCTGGGAGTCGAAAACGAGAAGGGCCTTTTCGCCCCCATGATACTCCGGCATATAGAAGACCTGACGCAGGCGATCATGAAAATCCCGGGGGTTGTTGCTCCAGACGTCATCGGCCTGCCGACCGTCGAGGATGTGACCTCGGAGGGCGAAACCTTGCGGGCGCAACCGCTCCTATCGCAGGTTCCCGCGACCCCGAACGAGATGGCCGCCTTCAAGCACCGTCTGCTTTCCAATCCTCTGGTCGTCCCACGGCTCGTCTCTGCTAACGGCAGGATAACGGCGATTTATATCCCCATTGAGAAGATGGCCAACGGCAAGGTGATCGCCGACCAGATTAGGCAGCTCGTCAAACACGAGCCGGGCCCCGAGAGATTCTACTTAGCGGGCGACCCTGTCGCCCGGGACACCTTCGGCGCTGAAATGTTTCGTCAGATGGCGCTCTTCTCCCCGCTGGCGGGGCTGGTGATGCTCATCGTGCTTTTCCTGATGTTCCGGAATTGGGTCCTGGTCCTCGCCAATATGGGGGTCGCGATGGTCAGCATCATCTGGAGCATGGGCCTCTTCGTCGGCCTGGGCATTCCCATCCATATTATGGCCTCCATGAGCCCGGTCTTCCTGATGGCGATCAGCACCGATACGGTGCATATCTTTAATGAATTCGGGTTTCGCTTTCGGGAGGTGAGAAGAAAGAACGAAGCCATTCTGGCCACCATGGGGGCGGTCGGCCGCCCCATCCTCTACTCAGATCTGACAGCGACTGCCGGTTTTGCTTCCCTGGGCATTGGTCCGATCATCCCGGTGCGGATTTTCGGCTTTGTGGTGGCCTTCGGAACGCTGGTCATTCTACTCATGAGTTTCACGCTCGTGCCGGCCATCATGGCCCTGCTCAAGGAACAAAGGCTGGCTCGGTCGGTTCCCGGGCAGTCCGCGCGGTCGATAGGTGAGAAGTGGCTCGTCCAACTGGGACGGTTCAGCCTGCGCCAGCGTAAGGTGGTCGCCCTGCTCGCAGCTCTGCTTGTAGTGGTCTCGCTTGCGGGCGTCACGCGGATTCGCATCAACAACAACATGATCCACTGGTTCAAACGGAACAGCGCCGTGCGAACCGCGAACCGAGTGCTCAACAAAAACCTCGGCGGCACGGCCACTCTCTATCTAGTTGGCAGCGCTGCCCATAGCGGAGGAATCGCGGATCCTGGTGTGCTCCAGAGCCTGTGGCGCTTCCAGACTCACCTCGCGCGCAACCCGCTCGTGGGCAAGACGCTTTCGATCTCCGATTATCTGAGGCGTGTCAACCTTGTCCTTCACGCGGGCGACCCCCGCTACAATTCGATTCCCGATTCCAAGGCGCTGGTTGCACAGTATCTGCTGCTGCTCCAAATGGGGGTGGAGCCGCGCGACCTGAACAATGTCATTGACTATCCCTACCAGAAGGCGAACGTGATCGTGCAGCTGAAGTCGTGGGATGCGGTTGGCACTCGGGCGGTGTTGACCGACGCTTTGCACTACCTCGCGACTCACCCGATTGCCGGCGTGCAATTCAAGCCTGCCGGAATCGCCTATTTCAACTTGGTTTGGAATGACGAGGTGCTGCGAGGCATGCTCGCCGGCTTCCTCGCTTCTTCCGTTCTGGTGCTGTTGCTGCTCATGCTGGAATACCGCTCGCTGAAGTGGGGTCTCATCAGCTTTGTGCCCTTGCTTTTTACGGTGCTGTTGATTTACGGCGTTGTGGGTTTTGTGGGCAAAGACTTCGACATGCCCATCGCCGTCCTTTCCACCCTTTCCCTGGGTCTGGCGGTAGACTTCGCCATCCATTTCGTAAGCCGATTTCAGCAACGCCATCGTGAGACGGGTGACGTTGGCGACGCACTCGAGTGGACGGTGGCGCGTCCCGGCCGCGGAATTCTCCGCAACGCTCTGCTGTTCGCCTCGGGGTTCTCGGTTATGCTGTTCGCCCGGCTGACGCCCTACATCACCGTGGGCGCATTCATGATTGCCATCATGCTGCTTTCCGCGGCGGCGACCGTCATCCTTCTCCCGGCCCTCGTCTCCCTCGCCGCGAAGAGGCTTGTTGCCCAGGAGGTGCCTCATGCTTAACGTGTGCGCAAAAAGGCGTTCTGGTTTCCTTGTTGCCGCTCTCGCGTTGCTGGTATTTCCTTTTCCGCTCGACGCGCAAGTTCCCGCTGCCCAAGACATCATCCGCCGGGCCGACCTGGTCTTGTTCTACCCGGGCAACGACATGTGGGCCAAGGTACAGATGCGCCTCATCACGAAGGAAGGGAGCGAGCGCCTGCGAGAAATGGTTATGCTGCGGAAGAACTTCCCCAAAGGCCGGCAGCGCTACTTCATCTACTTCCACAGCCCCGCTGATGTGCGCGGCATGACGTTTATGGTGTGGCGCCATCCGCCGCAGAATGCTGATCGCTGGCTCTTCTTGCCAGGGCTGAACATGACGAGGCGCATCGCCGCCAGTGACGCGCGATCCAGTTTCGTCGGCTCCGACTTCAGTTATGAAGATGTCTCCGGGCGTGAAGTGGACGTGGATACGCACACGCTCGTGCGCGAGGACACATCCGGCGGCAGGCCGGTGTACGTCATCCGCAGTGTCCCCAAAGACGAAAAGAGCGTCGAGTTTAGCTACCGGCTCGCCTGGATCGACCAAGAAAGCTTCGTCACGTGGCGCGAGGAGTACTACGACAAACGCGGCCGGCTTTACAAGGTGTATACGGCCGACAAAGTCGCGCAGGTGGACGGCCTGTGGACCACCCTCCAGCGCACGATGAAGAACGTGCAGAATGGTCACCGCACGGTGGTGACTTTCCTCGAGCTGCGTTACAACGTGGGCCTGGAAGACAGCCTCTTCAGCGAACGCTACCTGCGCAACCCGCCGGCCCGCTGGACGCGGTGGTAAGGCGCGGGCGATCGCCCCGGTCTCGCACGATCCGTAACATGCGCATTCGCCTCGCCCCGGTCGCGATTTTTGTTTTCCTGATTGCTGGGCGCCTATTCGCCCAGTCGCCCACGACCCAAAACCACACGAAGTTTCCTTTCCAGGTCCACGGCTTTCTTCTCGGAAACGACACATTTCGCACGCAAGATCCCGGCGGCAAACAAGGCGGCCCCTTGCTCTGGGGCGACGAGCGCCTGCGCCTCGAGATTTCCGACCGTAGCCGGAAGCCTTGCCTTTCCTTCGATTTCAAAGGCGACCTGTTCCACGACGCCGTGGCCAACAAGGTCAGCGGGTTAGTGCGAGAAGCTTATCTCGACTGCTCCCGGGGTCCGTTCGACTTGCGCCTCGGACGACAGATTGTCACTTGGGGGGTCGGTGATCTCCTCTTCATCAATGATGTTTTCCCCAAGGACTGGAGCGCGTTTTTTTCAGGCCGACCCATGGAATACCTGAAGCTGGGCGTTGATGCTGCCAAGCTCGATGTAACCACTTCAGCGCTGAACGTGGAGATGGTGGCGATCCCGTTCTTCAGGCCGGACAACCTGCCGAGCGCCCAACGGTTCTTTTTCTTTGATCCGTTGGCCAACGTCAGCAACCGCTCTCTCCGCGAACCCGCAACCACGATAGACAACACAGAATTTGCGCTGCGGCTCTCGCGGAGGGTTGCCGACACTGATGTCTCCGCCTATGCCTACCGCGGCTTCTGGCGGGATCCTTCCTTTCGCCCCGACAAGCTCCCGCAGCCGACTCGTCTTCGGGGCTTCTACCCTCGGCTGAACGAGTACGGGGCGAGTGCACAGCGCAACATTGGAGCGGGATTACTGAGCCTGGAGGGCGGTTACTACGATTCCGAGGGTGACCGCCAAGGCACTGACCCCGCTATCCCCAACTCCCAGCTTCGGCTTCTGGTCGGCTACCAGCAGCAAATCGGCAACGACTTTACCATCGGAGCGCAGTACTACGATGAGATCATGAACGATTATGCATCCTACAAGGCGACCCTCCCCTCCGGATTTCCTCGGCAGGACCAGGTCCATCATGTGCTTACAGTCCGTCTCACGCGGTTTTACAAATATCAGACCTGGAAGTTGTCCCTGTTCAGCTTCTACAGCCCCTCTGATCAGGACGGCATGTTCATCCCGGAAGTGGAGCATGTCTTCACCGACCGGCTCAACCTGACGGTGGGCGCAGATATCTTCATGGGCCAACGCCAGACCACATTTTTCGGCCAGTATCGCCATGATAATAATGTATATGCAAGGATCTACTATGGCTTTTGATATGACGTTTCGCCAGAGCCTTCGGCGCGCATGCTTCTCCGAGGGTGTCTCCTTCGTCCGGTCTGATCCTCTAACCAGTCGCTGAGAGGCTGCGCTGTGGTCAGTCCTGAACAGTACGGACGTTGGCGCGCCTCACCGGTCGGCTCATTGACCGAGTGGCTGGAACAGGACGCAATATTCGGGCTTGCTGGCGACCTGCGCGGGCGAAGGGCACTTGATGTTGGATGTGGCGACGGCGCGTACTCAGTTCTGGCGTGCCAGCGTGGCGCACGCGTCGTCGGCGTTGACCGTTCCTCGGCGATGCTTGTGGCCGCTCGCAGGCGGGCTGAAGACTGCCCAGAGAGAATCGAATGGTGTTTAGCAGCCGCGGAAGCCCTTCCTTTCGGCTCGGAGAGGTTTGACGTCGTGATTGCCGTGACGGCCCTGTGCTTTGTGAAAAACCCTCAATGCTCAATCCAGGAGGCAGCGCGCGTACTACGCCCCGGCGGGAGCCTGATCGTCGGAGAGCTGGGCAGATATAGTCTTTGGGCTATTTCACGCAAGGTTCGAGGCTGGCTTGGCTCACCCACTTGGAGGGGAGTCCATTTCTGGTCTTACGGCAACTTACGAAAACTGATAGTGCAATCAGGCCTGCGGTTCCATTCCGGTCGCTCCGCCGTTTACTTTCCGCCAGTTGCGCCAGCCGCTCAATTTCTGGCCAGCTACGACCCGGCGCTCTCTCGCCTCGGTCAATTCGGGGCGTCATTTGTTGCCCTCAGGGCCGACAAAACGTGACAGGCTGATTTAGTGCATCAGAATAGTTAATACCCAACCCGAATCCTTGCCTCACAATCGCATCGGCATGACAACATATTTGTAGCGATTCAGACTCTGGTCGGTCGGCCGGAATTCCGCGGCGCTTTCGGCGTCCTTAAAGGCGATTTCGACCTCGCCCGTCTTGACCACGCCGAGCACATCGAGAAGGAACGAGGCATTGAAGCCCACGCGCAACGGATTGCCAGAGTAAACCGCGTCCAGCGACTCCGAGGCCTCGCCGGTATCGCCACCCGAGGTCGCGAGCGTGAGCCGGCCTGAGTCGAGTGCAAGGCAAACCGCGTGCGTCTGCTCCGACGCTAGTGTAGTGTCTCACAATTATCTTTACAATGAGGCTGGGCTTTGCTATTCTGTGCAGCATGTGGAACCCAGCCGCCGCTCTTCATTTGCCGTCC
>JAKASH010000248.1 GCA_021828225.1 Acidobacteriota bacterium
CTTGCTCTTGCCGAAGCTGAACATTCCGACGCCCGGAACCAGCACCACGGTGGGATTAGGATTCCGCATCGCCGGCGATTCCGGCTTGGCAAAGCTGCGATAGTACTCTTCGTACTCCTTCCGATAGCCGGCCAGGGCCTTGTCCAGGAGATCAGTAAGAGCGGCCACGCTGTCATGAGCCGGGTCCCAAGGCACAAAGAGCGGGCGGATTTTGGTGCGCACGAAATGGTCCGGGCAACTGGTGCCCAGGTGCGCGAGAGCCTTGGCGTCTTTTGAGTTGATGAAGCGCTGCACTTCCGGCAGATCGCTGAAATTGCCGATCACCCGCTTATCCGCGGAAATGCGGCCTCGCAGGAAAGGAAAGATTTCCGCTGCCACATCGCGGTGGTCATCGCGCATCTTGTGAACAGGACCGCCGAACAGGCCTTCGCCCTTCTTTTCGACGTGCTCCAGAACAAACTGGCCGAACTGGTCGATGACCGTAATGCTGTTCAGGTAACTCTCTCGCTGCGTATTGCCCCAGGTGAACAGGCCGTGGCCGCCCAGTACCAAGCCGTCGGCTTTGGGATTCTCCTCGACGGCGCGCTTCAGCATCATGGCCAGCTCAAATCCCGGACGCTGCCAGGGCAGCCAGATCAGGTTGTGGTTGAAGCGGCGGTTGAATTCCTGAAGCCGTTCGCGGCCGTTGGCCGCCGCCGCCAGCGCCGTAGCCCAGTCCGGATGCAGATGGTCCACGTGATCAAAGGGCAGAAATCCGTGCAGGGGCGTGTCGATGGAGGGCGCCACCGGATTCAGACCGAAGCTGCAGATCGGGTAATAGCCCACCATTTCGTCTTCAAACTCAACGCCTCGATAGATTTTTTCGAGGCCATGAAGCTTGTCAAGATAGAGGGTGGCGAATCCGGTCCGTTTGATGCTCCCCAGATCGCCACCACTGCCCTTGACCCACAGGACGTCAACTTCGCGCGCCCCTATTGGGTCCTGCTGCTTCACCTTCGAACTGGTGTTGCCGCCGCCGAAGTTCGTAATACGCAGATCGGCGCCCAGCAGGTTGGAACGGTAACGAAGCCTTTCGGGTTCGTCCAGCGAGGACGCGACACTGTCGTCCCAAAGATCTTTCAGATAACGTAATTTCGGACTTGCTTGCTGCATCATTGTCTCCCTGTTGGGGAAAGCTCGGGAAACTCAGACGCTTCACGCGTAACTGCTGGCCGCAGAGGCGCGCCCGGCGCGCTCGCGCGTGACTCGCGCCATGTACCCGCTTTCCCGGAACGCCACCAGCGGATCCTCCGCAAGTCCCTTGGAGCGCCGCCACTCCTTCACGGCGGGACGCACGTCGGTGTTGAAGGCGTCTTTGAAAATGTTCTCCGCATCAATCAGCCGCTGTTCTTCCTGCGCCTTGCTCAGAGACTTGAAGTCAATCAGGGCAGCCTTGGCGTAAAGATCTTGAGCGACCATCACCGTCTGGATCATTTCCTCGATCTTGCCCTTCAGGTTGTGACTCTGGTCCACCATGTAGGCGATATCGGCGCGGCGGCCGGTTTCCCATTCGTAGTATCGAATTTCGGAGAAGATGCGGAAGACCTGATAAGGATCGATCGAGCCAAGCGTCAGGTCGTCGTCGGCGTAGCGGCGATCGTTGAAATGGAATCCTCCCAGCATGCCTTCGTCCAGCAGCCAGGCAACAATCTGCTCGATATTCTGGGTCTGGTAGTGGTGCCCCGTATCGACCAACACACGGGACTTGGGCCCGGCAAAACGGGCATAAATCAGCGCCATGCCCCAATCGGCAATGTCAGTGTGGTAAAACGCGGGCTCGAAGGGTTTGTATTCCACCAGCAGCCGCTGGTTGTCACCGAGGGCTTCATGCGTGCTCCTCAGCCCCTCCGCCATCCAGTGCTTCCGGGCACGAATGTTGGTGGTGCCAGGATAATTCGAGCCGTCGGCAAACCAGGGCGTAACGTCACGCGAGTTGAGTTCCTTCGCAACTTTCACCGAATACAGGATGTGGTCGAGCGCCTGCTGGCGGATCGTCGCCTGCTCGTTCGACAGAGATCCATACTTGTACTCCTGGTTCTGGAACACGTTGGGACTGATTGAACCGGGACGCACCCCGAATCGATCAGCCAGCTTCGTGATGTCCGCGGTGTTTGAACCTTCCGGCACATCCCACTGCACGTGCAACGCGATGGTGGGGCAGGCGCCAGTGAACTGGTTCACCTGGCCGGCATCCGAGAACTTCTCCTCGATGGTCTTGGCGGCCGGTTGAAGGAACTTGCCAAACCGTGTTCCGGTGTCGGCAAATGCCCAAGAAGGGAGCTCGATCTTCAGTCCGTCGAGTGCCTTTGCGACGGCCTCGCTCGCGGAACTGGATGAATGGGAAGGATTCGTAGCCATGGGTTACTGTTACCTCCTCTGCAAAGTGTTGAGGATCGGACGCAACGGAAAGTACGCGCGCAGGACCTGATGACGAAATCCGTTTCAGTCCGCTTGTTTTCTTGGTTGCGACCGCTGGGCAGCGCCTCTGCGGATCATGTTTCTCTCGATCAGCGCCCGACGATGCATGCATCGTGTTTCCCAGTACATCGGAAACCGCTTGCCGATCAAACGGTATGGAACTTGTGTCTCAAACCCCTGGCCGAAGCCTTCGCCAAAGTCAACTCACACACACTGCCCTGGAGGATCGTGCTTCGGCCGCTATCGATTCGAAGTGTTTTCGCCCTTCGTGATTCTACGAGTCGACTTGAACTTGTTTTTCTACTCCAAAACCTCTGAGGGGCTCAAGAACTTTCCTCCCCTTCCGCTCTGTTCTGCATACCAAAACCGAAATTGAAAAGGAATTCGGCAATAAATAACTGACCTGCAACGCAATACGCGGATCAACCGGCGAGAATCGTGCTTTCTTGCGAACGAGATGTTGACACGCGCCGTGTTACTATGCGAAATATGGCCTTCACACAAAAGTCGCAAGCGACTCTACTTTCCGGAGGGCGTGAATGGGGTCCAAGTCCGCGGAATCCCAAAACCGATATATCGTGAAGTCCGTCGTCCACGCCTCAGCCGTCCTCTCGTCGTTCCGTTCTCCAGGAGAGGTCCTGGGACTCCAGGAAGTTGTCTCCCGCTCGGGACTTAGCAAGGGAGTGTGCTTCCGGCTGCTCTACACCATGCATGAGTGCGGGATGCTCGACAAGGTAGGACAGAACCAGTATCGACTGGCCAACTACCCGCGCTCCCAACGCAAATTCCGGATTGGTTACGCGGACCAGGATCGAAATTCCTCATTTTCCAGGGAAGTCTTCGACGGACTGGCTCAAGCATGCCAGAAAGCACAGATCGAACTGATCGCGGTTGACAACCGCCGTGATCCGAAGGTTGCCGTAAAGAACGCGGAGCGGCTGGCCCGGGAGCAAGTGGACCTGGCGGTCGAGTTCCAAATCGATGAGCGCACGGCGCCAGCGATCGCATCAAGATTTCAGAGCGCCGGAATCCCTCTGATCGCCATCGATATTCCACATCCGGGGGCCGTTTATTTTGGAGCTGATAACTATGCCGGAGGGCTGATTGGCGGCCGATTTCTCGGCCAGTATGCAAAGAACCGGTGGCAATCTTCCATCGATGAAATCCTTCTGCTCGAGATCTCACGAGCCGGCCCTTTGATCCGCATGAGAACCAACGCAATGCTGGATGGGATTCGCGAAGCGGTCCCGGACTCGAATCAATGGCCGGTCATCCGCTTGGATGCCAAAGGGGAATTCAGGACGGCTCTCGAATCCGTCAGGGAACACCTTCGTAGCAGTAACGCAAGACGTGTCCTGATTGGCGCCGCGAACGATCCCATGGCGTTGGGAGCCCTGCGGGCATTTCAAGAGTGCGGGCGCGCTGACAACTGCGTGGTGGTGGGGCAGAATGGCGAGCCGGAAGCGCGCGCTGAAATGCGCCAGCCCGGAGCGCGCCTTATCGGAACCGTTGCTTACTTCCCGGAAAGATACGGAAATGTGATTATCCGGCTGGCGACAGATGTTCTGCTGGGGAAGAACGTTGCACCGGCAACATTCACCCCACAGCAACTGATGACTCCTCAGAATGTCGATCGGCTCTACCCCAATGATTTGCTCTTTCCGCGGCTGGCACGCGAGTACAGTTAGCAATTAAACAAGAAACGTCTTGGACATCTCATTCTGACTCTCTTATCAATGAAAGTGGATTTGCAAATTCTGTCGCTATCTTGCAGAGCGAAACGGAGGATTTCGTCCGGCTGGTCCTTCCCGCGAGGTAGATGCTATGATCGGCAGCGTCAGACAGTCCGGCCGTCCGCATCGTCCAGGCGGAGGACTTTACATTACTTATTAAATGACAGCCCCGCTCTATTGTGGCTGTCCAATCACCCGGAGGTCCGTTCCCAGCAATGACGCGACCTTTTCGAGCTTTCGCGAAACATGACCGATCCCGAGTGCGCAATGGTGCGTAGGCCCTTCATGGCACCAGGTATTCATGAAAGTTGCGGGATCAAGAGCGAAGCGCAAGCGGCTATTGGTGTTGCCAATCTTCAAGCGCTCTCCGGCAAGGGACTCACCTTCGGCCGTCAGGAACTTAAGGCGGCCGTCACGGGTTTGCGTCAGACCCAGAATGGTAACAGGTCCTTTGCGGACGCTCGCCTCGATGCTGATACCGAAGCCCCGCTTGCCGTGATAAAGGCCCAGGCCGCGAAGAATCGGCCGCCCTTCCGCAATGGCCAGGTGAAACGGTCCGTCGTGGCCCATCAGAATAAAACCTTCACGGAAGTCCATGGCGTAAATCTCCGTGTAACTTCCTCCCGCGCCGAGAAGGTCCATGACCTTCATTGCCTGGCAGTTCTTCAGGTCGCCTTCCCCGGAACACGGAATGCCTTGCGCCGTCAACAGCGAGCAACCCAAAATGACGCCGGCGGCCAATTGTTCATAGCGGTTGCCGCCCAGGCCGCGATAGTAGTAGGTCAACCCGTTCAAATCAAAATCCTGCACCAGCTTCTCAAGGCCTACGGCCACACGGCAAGCCCAATCCATCTGTTCCGCGGCCGGCTTCTTGGCCAGCGGATCAGAGGGACTGTCTTCGCTGATCTCAAAAGTTTCCCGCACCTGCTCATCCATGCGCCCGACCTCGGCCTCGGTAACGCCCTTGACCCTCTCGTCCAGGTCGCACATTTCGAGAACCTCGATATGCGTCCCCAGTTGGGCATGGTGCTGGGTGAAGTCGCTGTACATGTCCAGCATTCCGGGATAGGTATGGCCCAGAAAGCCGATTCGGGAGTTGCGCAGGTTCCGAACAACGGTAGCAGCCTCGCACCACTCGCGGATTTCCCGCCAGGCAGATTCCCAGGGGCCGCGCACATCGCCTTCCGGCTCCAGCATGCCGGTCACTTGCCGGAAGGGAATACCCGTCCGCGCGAAGGCACAGGAGATTTCCGGCACGCAGCAAGCCGAACAATTGGCCAGCCATTCGGCCGTGCCGGTTCGGGCGTAATCGAGCGCAGCACCCGGCTGCAGATTCAGCACCACAACCGGGGCGTCGGCGCGCTGAATAACCGGCAAAACCTGCGATGAGGTGGAAT
>JAKASH010000249.1 GCA_021828225.1 Acidobacteriota bacterium
CGGATCGCCTCCGTGCTCGCCGCAGATTCCGACCTTGAGGTTTTCACGTGTCTTGCGGCCTTCTGAAGTTCCAATCTTCAGCAGGCGCCCGACTCGCTTCGGATCCAGCACCGCAAAGGGATCGGCAGGCCAGATCTTCTGCTTCACGTAAGAGTTGATGATCTTGCCGCAGTCGTCGCGCGACAGTCCAAAAGTGGTCTGGGTCAGGTCGTTGGTGCCGAAGCTGAAGAACTCCGCTTCACCTGCAATTTCATCCGCAGAGAGTGCCGCGGCAGGCAACTCAATCATTGTCCCGACCAGATATTCCACCTTGGCGCCCTTCTTCGTGAAGACTTCCTCGGCAACGCGGTTCACAATCTCCTTTTGCAAGGCCAGCTCTCTGATGTCACCGACCAGGGGAATCATGACTTCCGGCTTGGCTTCGACGCCGCGTTTCTTGCATTCGACCGCTGCCTCGAAGATCGCCCGGACCTGCATCTCCGTAATCTCCGGATACATGATTCCCAGGCGGCATCCGCGCAGACCCAGCATGGGATTAAATTCATGCAGACCTTCAACTACCGCAAGCATGTCCTTGAGCTGTTTGAGCTTAGGACTCCTCTTCCCCTTCGCTTCAATGGTAGCAATCTGCACCATCAGATCTTCGCGTTTAGGCAGGAACTCATGCAAAGGCGGGTCAAGCGTTCGAATTGTTACCGGCAGGCCGTCCATCGCCTTAAAGAGACCGACGAAGTCTTTCCGCTGCATGGGAAGAAGCTTGGCAAGGGCAGCACGCCGTTCTTTGTGGTTCCGGGCCGCTTCCTTTTCGTCCGCGGTCTCCTTGCAGGCCATGATCATCCGCTGTACGTGAGGGAGCCGGTCCTGGGCAAAGAACATATGCTCTGTGCGGCACAGCCCGATCCCCTCAGCCCCAAAGCGCCGGGCGGCCAACGCATCGCGGGGGATGTCGGCATTAGCCCGAACACCCAGGCGCCGCGCTTCATCAGCCCAGCCCATGAAGGTGGCAAAATCGCCGCTCGTAGGGTCTGGCAGGGTCGTGTTCGTTTTCCCAAGGATCACTCTGCCGGTCGAACCATCAAGTGAAATCCATTCGCCTTCCTTAAGCGTCAGCTTGCCGATGCGCAACTGCTTCTTCTTTTCGTCGACCTCAGCTTCGCCGCATCCGGCCACACAGCACTTCCCCATGCCGCGAGTTACAACCGCAGCGTGGGAGGTCATGCCGCCTCGCGACGTCAGAATGCCGACGGCAACTTCCATGCCGTGGATATCGTCCGGAACCGTTTCGGCGCGAACCAGAATCACCGGGTGATTCTTTCCCTGTTCAACAGCCGCTTCTGCGGTAAAGACGATCCGTCCGACCGCCGCTCCTGGCGACGCTGGCAACCCCTTTGCAATCACATTCAAATGCTTTGACTCGTCAAGTATTGGATGAAGTAATTGATTCAACTGGTCCGGCTCTACGCGCATCAACGCATCGGTCGACGTAATGATTCCCTCTTCAACCAGATCGACAGCGATCTTCACCGCTGCTTTGCCCGTCCGTTTTCCGGTTCGGGTCTGCAGCATGTAGAGCTTCCCTTCCTGGATGGTGAATTCGAAATCCTGCACGTCCTTATAGTGGTGCTCCAGTCGGGAAGTGATGTCGCGTAACTGGTTGTAAACCTCGGGCATGATCTTTTGCAGTTCCGTGATGGGGACAGGCGTCCTGATGCCCGCCACCACATCCTCGCCCTGGGCGTTCATGAGAAACTCGCCATAGAACTGCTTCTCGCCCGTTGCCGGATTCCGAGTAAAACCTACCCCGGTTCCTGAGGTTTCACCCATGTTCCCGAACACCATGGTTTGAACGTTCACGGCCGTGCCCAGGCTCTCAGGGATCTTATTCATGCGCCGATAGGTAATCGCCCGCGGGTTGTTCCAGGATCGGAAGACGGCCTCAATGGCCATCTTGAGTTGCGCGCGGGGATCCTGTGGGAAATCCTGGCCGCTGGCTTTCCGCACCACCTGCTTGTACCCTTCGATCACCTTCTTGAAATCCTCAGCGTCAAGCTCGGTATCCAGCTTCACGTAGCGCTTCTTCTTCTGGGCCGTCAGGATGTGCTCAAACTTGTCCTTCGGGATGTCCAGCACGACGTTGCCGAACATCTGAATGAAGCGCCGGTAGCTGTCATAGGCAAATCGTTCGTTGCCCGTCTTGCGTGCGATGGCCCCAACGACCTGGTCGTTCAGGCCAAGGTTGAGAACTGTATCCATCATCCCCGGCATCGAAAATTTGCCGCCGGAGCGAACGGAGACGAGAAGGGGTTTTTCCGAATCTCCCAGTTTCTGGTTGAGGAGTTTTTCGAGCCGCCCAAGGGCCTTGTCAGACTCTCCAAGTACGGCTGGCGGAACGCTGTTGCCGCCTTCAAAGTAGGCCCTGCAGGCTGATGTTGCAATTGTGAAGCCGGGGGGAACCGGCAACCCGGCATTGGTCATTTCAGCCAGGCCCGCTCCCTTCCCACCCAAAACGTCTTTCATGGTCCCATGACCATCGGCTTTACCGTCACCGAAAAAATAAACGAATTTTTCCATGTTTCGTGCTCTCCTTGTGATGAAATCTGCACGCGACCCGTGGCCGCTCGATTCTTAAAATCCTTACAATATCCCTTGCCTTAACAAACAGTCCATTCGGGATCAGGGTCGATCATTGCTTATTGCGGTCGCGAAAGTCGGCGCGCCGACAAAAGCTCATGTAACACTTTACGATCGTGACTCCGCGACAAAGATGGACTGATAAGTTCAGTTCTTCACGTTTGAAGCGTTGCTGCGTGTTTCGACCGCAATTTCGGATAGTTCCGCAAGCCGGCTGAACACGCTTTGATTCAGCCGAACCAGTAGTCTCAGGCGATTCTCCCGCACCGCCGGGTCCTCAGCCATGACGAGAACTTTGTCAAAAAAAAGATCCACTTGAGGCCGTATCCCCGCCATGCTCCGGAAGGCGCCCGCATAGTCACCTTCCCTTTCCAGCGATTCCAGATTTCGGGTCAGGCTTTCGTATGCGGTGTAAAGTTCGTGTTCCGGGCCCTCGCCGAGCAGGGCCGTATCCACGGCGGCTTCGCTGCCCAGGTGATCCATTCCCGCCGATTTGGTCAGGATGTTCCGGGTCCTTTTGGCGGCAGCAGCAAGGGCCAGAAAATCTTCCGTGTCGCGAACCTGCTCGAGGGCCTGCGCTCGCGCCAGCGCGGCTGCCGGGACGCTGGTTCCCATGGGAACCGTCGGGCTCAGGACGGCGCGCACCGTGTCATACTGCAAACCCGCGATATCGCGGAAGTAGAACTCCATCCGGTCACGCAGAAAGCTCTCCACCTTGCCAGCCAGGGTTCCGTCCTTCGGGCCGGGGAGACTCTGCTCGGCAAAAGCGGCGGCTTTCGCCGTGACCCGGGCCAGATCAAGCCCGGCAAGAGATTCCACCGCAATTTTTACGATCCCATTCCCTGCCCTTCGCAATCCAAACGGGTCGCTTGACCCCGTTGGCTCTAGTCCCACGGCGAATCCGGCAACCACGCTATCGAGCCTGTCCGCCAGCGCCACAACAGCGCCGACCTTGTTTCTGGGACATTCATCCCCAACATTGGCGGGCTTGTAGTGGTCGTAGATTGCGTCGGCAACCGCGTCCGGCTCGCCCTGCACGCGGGCGTAAAGTCCGCCCACAATGCCCTGGAGCTCGGTGAATTCGCGCACCATCTGCGTGGTCAGATCGCACTTGCACAGGCGAACGGCGCGCAGCACCTGATCCCTGCCGGCCGCATCGAGTTCGCCTTGCTGTTCGAGGTCCGCGCAGATGCCCTTTGCCACCTCCACCATCCGCTGGACCTTGTCGGCATAGCTTCCCAGCTCCGCCTGATAGGTCACTTTCGCCAGCATCTCCTGCCGCTCGGCCAGCGGGACCCGCTGATCGGCTTTCCAGAAAAACTCCGCATCGGCAAATCGCGCGGTGAGAACACGCTCGTGGCCTTGGCGAATCAGCCCGGTGGAATCCTGATCGAGATTCATCACGGTAATGAAATGCGGTTGAAGAGTTCCGGCGCCGTCTTCCACAGCAAAATATTTCTGGTGGTCGCGCATCACCGTCACCAGGATTTCACGCGGGAGATGCAGGAACCGCCGGTCAAACCCGCCAAGAAGTGCGCGCGGCCATTCGGTGGAATTGACAATCCACTCCTGGAGGTCCTCATCCCGAATCGCCTTGAGCCCTCGACCTTCAAGTATCGCTTTAACGTTTGCCCGGATGAGTTCAGAGCGTTTTTCCGGATCAAGTTCCACTTGATGTTCGAACAGTTTCTTCGAGTACTCCTCAAAGCTCCTGACCGGAATGGCTCTCGGGCCAGCCACTCGATGGCCGTAAGTTGACCGTCGTGAGGCCACACCCGCAATCTCGAACGGGATAACCCGGGCTTTCTCCCCTTCGCCGAGAATCACCAGCAGCCAGCGAATCGGGCGAATGAACCTCGGGCCCGTCTTCGCGGTCCAGTACATGCTCTTGGGAAAGCTGATTCCCAGAATGACATCGGGCAGCACACGGGCCAGAACCTCGCGCGCAAATCGTCCCCGCACGCGCTTCCGCAACCCCAGGTAGAGTCCTTTGGGTGTTTCGATCCGCATCAGGCGTTTGACGCTGGTTGAGTTTCTTTCCGCAAAACTTTCGGCCGCGCGCGTCGGCTTCCCTTCCGCATCAAAGGCCACTCTGACGGGAGGCCCGACAATCTCCTCGACTTCATTGGGCTGCCGAACCAGAACCTCGGGCACGCGCACCACCAAGCGCCGGGGCGTTGAATAAGTCTTGGCGGGTTGGGCATCCGGCGGCAGCAGGCGGAGATTTCGCAAGGCCTCGGAGAGCCGTTCGCCAAGGCTCCGCTCGGCTCCGGCCAGGAAGCGCGCCGGGATCTCTTCAACCCCGATTTCAAGCAACAGGGGCTCAGTATGCTGTTTTTGCTCAACCGTCATGCGGATTCAACCTTTGCTGTGTATCCTTCAAGATAAACTTGAGCCACCTCGGTTGCGATCTTGCGGATACGCGCGATCAGCGCCACGCGCTCCGTCACGCTGATGGCTCCGCGCGCGTCGAGGATATTGAACAGGTGGGAGCACTTCAGGCAGAACTCGTACACCTTGCGGAGGGGGAATCGAGTTGGCCGCTGGCCGTTGTCAGAGCTAAAGTAATCCTTTAATAACCGGGTAGCCTCAGCCTCGTAGATTTCAAACAACTGCCGCGTCGATTCCGGCGAAGCAGACTCAAAGTCATAAAGCGAAAGCTCGAATTCTTCGCGATGTCTTATGTCACGATATGTCAATGATTTATTCCACTTTACTTCATACACATCATTAACATTTTGAAGGAAGGCCGCAATTCTCTCAAGACCATACGTCAGCTCGACGGAGATGGGGTCCAGGTCGACACCGCCCGACTGCTGGAAGTAGGTGAATTGCGTAATCTCGAGCCCGTCCAGCATCACCTGCCAGCCGATTCCCCAGGCCCCCAGCGTGGGCGCTTCCCAGTTATCTTCTTCGAACCGGATATCATGGTTGCGGAAATCGATCCCGATG
>JAKASH010000250.1 GCA_021828225.1 Acidobacteriota bacterium
CGATCTACTGCCATGGTCACTGTTTTGCAAGACCGCCGCACCAAACCGTAGCAAGAACTTATTCACACCCGATTGATTTTTCTTTGCGCGCGATTGCTTTGGTCACCGCTTTGGAGAACCGAGTCACCAAACCGTAGCAAGAACTTGTTCGCACCCGAAGCCCTTCCCACGACGCTCTGGGATGAAGCGGAGCTGCAATCACCTGCGGTGTGGGGTTGCCGGGAGCTAATTGTAGCAAGAAGAACTTCACACCTGATTGATTTTTCTTTGCGCGATTGCCCTGGTCACTGTTTTGGAAGACCATGTCGCCAAACCGTAGCAAGATACTGTTCACACCCGATTCTTTTCGCGCAGCGGTCCGCGATGGGGGGCTTGGATCACCTGCAGTGTGGCGCTATTCAAAGAAACCGTTGCAAGAAGGTATTCACACCTGGTTCATATCCTAATTCCTCTGACCAGCGGATTCGAACGCCATAGCAAACCGTTGCAAGAAGATCTTCACACCCGATTATTTCTCTCTGTCAGGACGCTCCGGGCTCCCCGGGCGTGGCAGAGCCAATTCGTAGCAAGATACTTTTCACACCCGGTTCGGAGGGCCGCTGGGGCTGGCTGGGGCGGCTTTATTCCCGCCGTTGGGCTGCAAGAGCAACCGCCGAGTTTGGCAAGATCGCCGTTCTGACTGTAGTGTCAGCGTTGTGATGTTCGCTTCGGTCCAAGAACTCTCGGAAAAACTCCGGGCCGCCCGGTACGTGATCGACCCGGTGACGCTCAAAGTGGTCTATCTTGCCACACGGATCGAGAAGCCCCTGCTGGTCGAAGGCCCTCCGGGGTGCGGCAAGACGGAGTTGGCCTATGCTGTGGCCGAGGCTGCGGGCACAGTCGTCGAGCGGCTCCAGTGTTACGAGGGGATCACGGAGGAAAAGGCCATTGGCAGGTTCGACGAGGCTTTGCAGCGCCTGTTCCTGGAGACTCAGGGTAAGCGCCTGGGAGAAGATTGGGAAGTCATTCGCAAGCGGCTGCATTCGCTCGATTTCTTCTCCGAAGGGCAACTCGTCAGGGCTCTGCGTTATCAGGACAAGCCTTGTGTACTGCTGATCGATGAGATCGACAAGGTAGATCAAGCGTTCGAGGCGATGCTGCTTGAAATCTTGAGCGCCTGGCAGGTGACGGTGCCGAAGCTCGGAACGATCCAAGCAAGCGCCGTTCCTTTTGTAGTTCTGAGCTCGAACGAAGAGCGGCGGCTTGGCGACCCGCTGCGAAGGCGATGCTTTTACCTGCGCTTCGACTACCCCACCGTGGAACGAGAGGCAGAGATTCTCTCCATCCGGGGCACCGGGCGGAGTGAAGCGTTGCGGGCGCAGATGGCAGGCCTGGCCCATGCGCTGCGCGGCTGGAACATGGAAAAGCCGCCCTCGATCGCGGAGATGCTCGATCTCGCGAGTGCTCTCGAAATTCTCGGAGTGGAGGAAATCTCCGCCGATCTGCGGGACGTGCTGCTGCCACTGCTTGCAAAGACTGAATCGGACCGCCGGCGGCTGCTGATGCGAGAAGGGTTTGAAGGCTTGGTGTTTGACTCGAAGCGGTACCGCGACGAGATGACGCAGCAAAAGACAGCGCTGAGGGAGGCGGCGGTGACGTGAGAGCAATGAAAACTGCATGGCTGCTCGCGCTTGGCTTGATGTCGCGCTCATCGGCTGCCTTGGCACAATCGCAGGCAGTAACGAACTACGCAGTGCGCTGGGCGGCCTATTACGCCCGCGCGGACGGTGTGCCGTTGGAACTGGTGGAGGCCATCATCGAAACCGAGTCCGGCTGGCAGCCGCATGCCGTCTCGCCCAAGGGCGCTGTGGGATTGATGCAGTTGATGCCGGAAACGGCGTACGACTTTGGAGTACACAACCGCTTTGTGATCGCGGAGAACATTCGCGGGGGTGTGGAGTATCTGGCATGGCTGATGCGTGTGTTTCACGGAGACCTGCGATTGGTGGTGGCTGGTTATTACGCGGGAGCTGGGCCCATCCAGGCACGGCAGCTCGCATATTCTTCAGTTTACGAATACGTGTGCCGGGTAGCGGCGATTTATCGCCGGATCCGGCTTCGGGAGGTGAGCGATGAGGTTCCTGGTAAGCATCTGGTTGTGCGGCGCGCTCGGCGCCGCAGCTCAGACCATCAACCCGCAGATCGTGTCGAAACCCGTAGACGGCAGGGTCACGGTGGTTGAAGTGAGGGCGCACTTCGTGACCGCCATCCGGATGCCGGAGGCGGTGAACTCGGTGGCAGTGGGTGACCCGTCGCGGTTCAAGGTGGAGGACTCGGAGCGTGAGCCCGATCTCGTGTTCGTCAAGGCCCTGACCACCAAGCCCGTGGAGACGAACCTCCTGATCTCCACGGTGAGCGGCCAGGAGACGAGCCTGCTGCTGGTCAGCCGAGGAACGGGCGCCAGCAACGTGGACTTTGTGGTGAAATACCGGCCCGTTCGAAGTTTCCTGATCGCGCCCGACTATCCGTCGCAACTGGTGGGAGAAACGGTACCGGTGGGACAATCGGCGCAGATGTCCCAAGGCGCTGCAACCGGCGCATCGGCCGAAGCGTTGCGAACGATGAGCACAACCACTGTGGCGAATACCCAGCCCCCTCGAAATAACAGCCTGGATGTGTTACTCGCGGGCCAGGAACGCGCCCCGCTGCCCACGCTTTATGGCGAGCATCCCGGGCTAGAAAGCTCGGGTGGAGACCCTGTCAAAGCTGGTGTGAGTGAGGTGATCGACGGAGGGCAGCAAGTCATCGTGCTCTTCAGCGCGGTGAACCCCACGCGACACGCCATCTTGCTGATGCCGCCGCAGATTCAGCTCGGTGGCAAAACCCGGCATGGGCTGCTTCATCGCTCCCGGTGGACGACGGCCGAGCAGCTGCCGGTTGAAGGCTTCCGGCTCAGCAAACGCCGCCTTGGCCCTGGAGAGCGCGCTGACGGGGTTGTGCTTTTTGAACGGCCACCGTACAAGCAATCGAACGAGACGCTGTTTCTGCAAATGGCAGAGGCCGGGGCGGTGGACCGGCCTGCGCTCGCACCGATTGGGTTTGGGGTAAACACATTGCCGGAGGACGAAGATGGCCGAAGAAAATAAGCGACTGGATAGCATAGAGTTCGATCACAGGAAGGCCGCCGATGAGTCTGAGCCGGAAAAGCCCGAGACACCTTTGGACCGAATCAGGAAAGTCTTAACGCAGGTAGGGCGAAGCTCTTCGACAGCCAGGGCACCGGCGCGGCGGGAGATGGGCAAAGACCGCACGAGGTCGCTGGTGCTACTGGCAGGAGCAGCAGTAGGGGTGGTGCTGATGTTTTTGGGTGTGTTTTCTTCCCCCCAAAAACCGCAGAAAGTGGCATTGCGGCAGATGACGCCGGATTTGGGGCGAAAGGTGACGCCCGAGCAGCCGGCGCCCGGCGCTCAAACAGGTTCGGTAACCCCATTGATGAATGTAACGGGGACTGGGAGCGGAGCAGGCGCCGACGGAAATCAACTGACCGCAGCGGATATCGACCGTACCGGCCGCATCGAGCCCGGGACCGGCAACCCAAAGGTTCCGGCAGGAAGTTCGCACGCTTTGGGCCACATCGACTTTTCGGATCCGGCGCTTCAACGAGAGTACGCCCTGCATGGTTATGTTCCTGTCCCTCCCCCGCCCACGGCTGAAACACCGCGGGTGGCAGCAGTTGTTTCCGAAGATGACGATCTCAAGAAACCATCGCTGGTTTTTGTGCGCGCCGCCGTGACGCATCCATCCGGGGGCTTACAAGCACAGCCGGTGCTCGAGACCGACCCGGTTGGCGACCTTCTGCCGGCCGGGACTCGCCTGGTTGCCCGCCTCGAAGCACCGGTGAGCACCGCTGTCAAAGCCCCGGTGGTAGCCGTTGTTGAATACAACTACGAGGATGACGGCGAGATCATTCTGCCCGCGGGGTCGCTTGCGCTGGGTGAGCTTGAGAACGCCAATCCACAGGGGTATATGGCGCTCCATTTCGACCGGTTCGAGTTGCCAGACGGTACAATGCAGAAAGCAGATGCAGGCGCGATGGGACTTGATTACAAGCCCCTCAAGGGGTACGTCACGGGAAGGAAGCGCGGATTGCGGTTCCTCGTCGAATCGCTAACGGGCATTGGGACGGTCGCGGCGTACACGGTGGGGAACGCCGGGGCGGGGATCAACGCGCCTTTCTCGTCAAGCGCGCTGCTGCGTGAGCAGTTGGCAACCAATATGGGCATGGCCGGACAGAACCAGTTAAACGAGATGGCGATGACCCAAAACATTGTGGTGACCGTGCCGGGGAATACTCGGTTCTATTTAGTGCTTGAGAAAGGGAGTGCAACGGCGGCACGGCCAGCCAAGGAAAACTCTTCATCTTCATCGGCGAGAGAGACTGGGGTCCCGAGCCTTGAGGAGCTACGAGAGTTGCTCGAACTCAAGCGGGAAATGAGCCAGATGGCCGAACCAGCCGCAGCCTCCCCTAGCGGCGCGCCTCAGCAGTAAGATTCCCTTTCGACTGGCGCGCTTCGAAATCTTGCCTTAGACTCAGGCCAGGAGGCCATCCAGGTGGACTTGCTGGCCTATTTCTTCCTCGCTATCCTCAGGGCTTATTTTACGGCGCTGAAATGGGCTGTGCGCAGTCTGGCGCACATCCTGCTTGGCCTGCGCGATTCTCTTCTCTGGGGCTGGGATTCGATTCGCGAAAAGCCCTCCCGCCTGCTTGCCATTCTCGCTATCTTCATTCCGCTCGCCATGCTTATCCTGATTGGACCGTCTGCGTGGTTTTACAACTGGCCAGCGATGTTTGGACTGGCGCTGGCGCTGTATGGCGCGCTCAAGTCACCGCTTGCAGCGGCGCCGCCGTTTCTCAGAAAGCTCGTAAAGCTTGGCATCGCTGTGTGTCTGCTCGTGGGCTGGAGCCTGTTGTTACGCTGGGAGCCAATGCTTCACGGCCTCGGGGTCTCGCGAAGAGAAACCTTCTACCCATGGCTGGCCGGCCTCGCGATTTTTTGCGGTGCCGTGGCGTGGGTTCTGTTTCCGGAGGCGATCGTCTCAATCGCCGGACACCGGTCGCAGGCACTCATTCCGCGGGCGGGAGGGTCAAGGAAGTTGCGCTTCGCCGATGTGGGTGGGATGGAAGAAGCGAAGCAGCAGATCCGGGAATTGGTTGAAAGCCGGCTGAATCCCGGCAAGTACCGGAAATACGGCATGGTTCGCAATGGGATTCTGCTCTATGGTCCGCAGGGGAGCGGCAAAACGTTCCTCGCTGAAGCGACGGCGGGAGAGTTCCGGTTGAAGTATCACTACGTTTCTGGCACGCAATTGATTTCGAGGTGGGTTGGAAGTACAGAAAGTAGCGTGCGCGAAGAGTTCTCAGCAGCCAGTGGAAGCAAGCCTGTGCTCTTCTTTATGGATGAACTCGACTCGCTTGGCTCTGCCCGCCAAATAGGGGGTAGTGGAGGCGACCCAGGTGGGGGCGGCCGCGCTCGAAACAACGCTGTGGTTCAATTGATGCAGTGCATCGACCAGTACCGTTCGATGGATGGGTT
>JAKASH010000251.1 GCA_021828225.1 Acidobacteriota bacterium
CGGGGCTTGTTCTCCCGCAGCAGGGTATTGTCGGATTCGAAAAGAACCCTTGCCTCGAGTTCCGTACCCCGAAGCCTAGACACTCGCCATTATCAGGCCGCAACAAAAATTATAACCCTCTTCGCCTGATCATGCACGCCTTTTGCCGGTCAAGATCCCGTGTCGCCTGGCATGATTACGACCTCAGCTTGGAGCTGGCGAAGGGATTCGAACCCCCGACCCTCTGATTACAAATCAGATGCTCTACCAGCTGAGCTACGCCAGCGGCCACAAACCCTCAATTATAGCTATTAGGGTTCAGAATTGCAACAGGCTAAAAAAGGAAATATCTCCCACTCCAGACTTTCTCAGTTCAAGCTCTCTTCAGGCAAGAACTTTTTGGCCCTCTAGAACGTTCGTTACCTACTCATTTTATTATTTTACCTCGCAACGATCAGCAATACCAGTAAGGTCAGATTAATTGCATGCGCTGAATAACAGAATGGGCAGTTGATGCGCAAGATTCGGCGCAGGGCGTATACGAGATAGAAGCCGAGGGCAACCGTCACCGCGCTCGCCGCAATCAGCAGGCCAGTGAACGTAATGAAGTAAGATGTCATGCCCAGTTGGAACGTGAGACCCGCCGATTGCCCGGCCACGGCCCAGATGAGCAACAACACATAATAAAAAATACCCAGCAGGGAATTCGGCACACCGAAGACGCTCGCATAGGGTGTCCGGACAACCGTCACGCAGCTCGATCCCTCGCGCGCACAAAGCACTTCCGGTACCCATCGTGCCTTCTTAATCCGCCCGTAATAGGCAAAGGTGAAATAAAGGGAATCCGCAAGCCCGCCAAGAGACAATGCGATCACCGCTCCGCGCGGGATCAAGGTGTCTTCTTTCCAGAGTTCCGGATCTGCTCGCCTTTCCACCGAAACAGCTCCTTCTGGTCGAGTCCCAGATGGGCGAGCACACGGCAGCAGAACTGGGTTACGAGGTCGTTGATGGTTTTCGGGTGGTGATAAAAGGCGGGTACGATTGGAAAGATTTCGGCACCGGCTTCCTGTGCGTGCATCATGTTGCGCAGATGAACCCGGCTCAGGGGCGTGTCGCGCACGGCAAGGATCAGCGTACGGCGTTCCTTCAAACAAACATCCGCAGCGCGCTCGATCAGCGTGGAGGAGATGCCGTGCGCAACCTGCGCCAGGCATCCCGTACTGCACGGGATGATTACCATGCTATCCACACGATAGGAGCCGCTGGCGATCGAGGCGCCGATGTCTGAGTCGAGCAGGTATTCGGTTTTCTGGGCCGGCCCGCCGGCGAGTGTTGAAGGAATGGCAGCGGCCTTCAAGACGTGCAGTTTCAGTTCCTCGCGCAGCACTTTGAGTCCTGCGCCCGAGATAACCAGGTGGATTTTGCCCACACGCCCATCGGCCTCCAGCAACTGGAGCATGCGCCGTGCAAACACCGCACCGCTCGCCCCGGTCACACCCACAACAATCGTTTTCTGGTCTGAAGGCGGCATGAGAGCCATCGAAGGCATTCTCCGCCAGCACTTTCAATAAAGTCAAGAAAACCCGGAACCTGCTGTCCGTTTGTTATACTTTTAACATTCGGGCTGGCGCGATGGTCCCCCCGGGATGGAAGAATCTGTTCCGGCTGGAATTTTGAAACCGCCGGGTCAATCTAAAAGCCCTCTTCAAGCAAGATGGCATGGAGTGGTGGAGAAATGTCACCAGAAGAAATCACAGCAATGCTAAAGCAAGTTCGGAGCGGCAAGCTCAGCGTGGAATCAGCCGTTGATCGTCTTCGCAACCTTCCCTTTGAGGACATTGGCTTTGCCCGCATCGATCATCATCGATCGCTCCGGCAGGGATTCCCGGAAGTCATCTTCGCCCGCGGCAAATCCCCTGAGCATGTTGAAGGAATCGTTCGAGGTATGCTGCGCAACCGCCACAACATTCTGATTACTCGCGGCAATGAGGAATTGTATGAGCGGATCAAGACGCTCGACAAGCGCACGCAGTTTCACGCGCTCTCTAACGCGATTTCGATCCGCCGCGACCGCAAGATCCGCGGCAAAGGCAAGATCCTGGTGGTGAGCGCGGGAACTTCGGACATTCCCGTGGCGGAAGAAGCCCAGGTGACGGCGGAAGTGATGGGCAACCGCGTTGATTCGATATACGACGTCGGCGTGGCCAACATCCACCGCATTCTCAGCGAAAGCAAGCAACTGCGCAGCGCCCGCATCATCATTGTGGTGGCGGGCATGGAAGGCGCGCTGCCGAGCGTGGTGGCGGGAATGGTCAGCGTGCCGGTAATTGCCGTACCCACCAGCATCGGTTACGGCGCAAGTTTTCACGGCGTCGCAGCGCTCCTGGGCATGCTCAACAGTTGCGCATCCAACGTCGCCACTGTCAACATCGATAACGGCTTTGGCGCTGGGTATCTGGCAAGCGTGATCAACCGGCTGTAGTAGCCGTCGGAAGCTTCTCATAGGCGATTTCAACTATGCTCAAGATCATAGGCGGATTTATCATAGCGTTCATCTCAGGGTCAGGTTACCTGGGAATCGCCTTGCTCATGGCCGTTGAATCGGCGTGTATCCCGTTGCCTTCAGAAGTGATCATGCCGTTTTCGGGCTACCTGGTTTCAGCCGGACGCTTCAGCCTATGGGGTGTTGCCCTGGCCGGAGCGCTGGGGTGCAACATCGGTTCCATCGTCGCCTATTACGTCGGAGCCATTGGCGGGCGGCCGCTCGCAGAACGTTACGGCCATTACGTACTCGTAACGCGTCACGACCTTGAGATGGCCGACCGATGGTTTGCCCGTTACGGTGATTGGGCGGTTTTCTTTGCCCGGCTGCTTCCGGTTGTTCGAACCTTTATTGCTCTTCCCGCGGGCATTTCTCGCATGAATTTCCTGCGCTTCAACATCTATACTTTTCTCGGTTCTCTGCCGTGGTGCTTTGTGCTTACATACGCGGGGATGAGGCTTGGGGAACGATGGAAGAGCCTCGGCCCGTATTTCCATCGCTTTGATACAGCCTTTCTAATACTGCTGGTCATTGGAGCCATCTGGTTTGTCCGTAGTCGATGGAAAAACCGCCTGCCCGCGGACTGATAGTCTGCCACTGCTTCAGACAACAGACCTTGATTGTGCTTAATTGAGCTCGCCAGCCCGCTATAACAACCAATTTCCAACCTAAATCGATTTCACCGGCATGGTCACAATGTCTTCAACGGCGGCTACTTCGCGCATAATGAAGGGCTCTCCGTAACGGACGCCGATCATCAGGCCAAAGTGCCGGGCAAGGGAGGCCACCCGCTCGCGGAGGTCCATGCGGGAAGGGAAGAGGTTTTGCACGTCTTCCTCGGCCGAGAATTGTGAACTGTAGGCGAGAATGGCCTTCAGCTTCTTTTCAAACTGCGCGGTAATATCCACCACGAATGAGGGGCGAACAGCGGGAACGTAGAGGCTTGAATAAATAATCTTATGCGGACGATACGATTTGCCTTCCAGCGGGAGTTTGGCCAGCCCGGCCAAAAAGCACGCTTCATAGCCGATCTGCCCTGTCGTGTAATGGTCTGGATGCCGGCCTTTCCAGTAGGGCAGGATTACTGTGCGGGGGCGTAAGTCTCGGATTTTCTGGGCAATTTTCACCTTGTACTCACGCAGGTTTTCGACGCCGGCATCCGGCAAATAAAGGTTTTCGCGGTGTACGATGCCCATGACACGCGATGCTCGTTTCGCTTCGCGCTCGCGAAGAGCCGCATTGCCACGCGTTCCGGTTTCTCCGGCAGTCAGATCGAGGATTCCTACGCGATAACCCGCGTGAACCATCTTGATAACAGTTCCACCACAAGTGAGTTCGGTATCATCGCGATGGGCAGCAATTGAGAGAACGTCGAGTTGCATTTTGAGTGAGTCCTTTCGAGATTCCGGTGCGGCATTGGTGCGATTATTTTTCTGAAGCGCCACTTTCGTGCTGCTGGTAATCGTGTGAGTTCAGGAGTTTGATAAAATCCTTCTCGTCCAGGCGATACTTAAAGGCTCTCTTGCCGTTGATGAAGATGACGGGTATCTCATCCTTGAACATTTTATAAACCTTTAAGTCTTCAAGGATGTTTACCTCGCGCAAAGTAAATTTATGTTGTTTTTGAAGTTTAGTGAGCTGGTCCTTGACCTTTTCACAGAGGCAGCATGCCGGCTTGGAATAGAGGATGATTTCAGGTACCGCCATTGCCACAGGTCCGTTGTTGATGAAATTAGGAAACGAATTTGCCGTGCGAGTCGGTTTTCCCTCTTGAACCTGACTAGCGGTACATGCAACGTTCTCCAGACCCCGTTTGCACTCCCGCGGTACACCTGTCAGGCCCCACACTTGTTTCCCAACCTACAGATTCTAGGAGTAAGGACGGCGGACGGTCAAGCAAGGTCCCGTGTCACACCGGGTTGAATGAAAATCGAGCCAGCGAAACATGCTGGTTTTCCTTGATTCTGAAAATCCGTAATGCCATAAATAATCATCCGTGTGAATTAAGGTGACGATGACAGACAAGATTCATGATCACCCTCTTAGCGGGCAGGTTGCGCTGGTCACCGGCGCCGGTCGGCGCATCGGCCGGGAAATCGCGCTCACGCTTGGCCGCGCGGGTGCAGACGTAGTGGTGAACTACAACCATTCCAGAAATGAAGCGCAAGCGACCGTGCGGGAAATCAAGGAATGTGGGGTGCAGGCTGTCGCACTGCGCGCCGATATCGCACGCCCTGCTCAGATTCGCCGCATGTTCGGCGCCATCGAAGAGCGGTTTGGACAACTCGATGTGCTGGTCAACAACGCCGGAATTTTCTTTCCGGCTCGATGGGATCAGCTTACGGAAAAACAGTGGGACCAGATTCTCGCCGTCAACTTGAAAGGGCCGTTCTTCTGTGCGCAGGAGGCAGCGAAAATGATGCAGCTGCGAAAGAGCGGGCAGATCATCAACATATCGTCGCTCGGTGGGCTGAATGCCTGGCCCGATTATATGCACTACTGTTCTTCCAAGGCCGGGCTGATCATGTTAACCCGGTGTCTGGCCAAAGCGCTCGCTCCTGACATTCGGGTCAATAGCATTGCGCCGGGTACCATATTGTTTCCCGGCGAAAAAAGAAACAAGATGATCGAAAGCGTAATTCGATCGACCCCTCTCCAGAAGGCCGGAACGGCCTCGGACATCGCGCAGATGGTCCTTTACCTTGCCTGTCACAGCGATTTTATTACGGGACAGATCTTTCCAGTGGACGGGGGAAAGTCAATTCCGTGAACTTTCCTTCATATGTTTTTGTCGGCTGAAATCGAGTTCTCAACAATCAACATTGTCAGGGAATGTTTTTATTGTTTCCGACGCAGAATTCGGATGGGCTGCGAATGTCAGTTGGATCCGGCGGATTTCTCGATGGCGTTCAAACGGGATTCCCAATCCTTCGGCAGACTCGTTGCGGATTGCAACATATGCACGGCCTGTCGAATGGTCAGGCCATCCGGAACTTGTTTGAAAAAGGATCGAACGATGGTTTCGTGAATGTGAATGCGC
>JAKASH010000252.1 GCA_021828225.1 Acidobacteriota bacterium
TGTCCCGATATAGAGTCCCCGCGCGGCCAGTTCCCGCCAGGCCATCAACTGTCCCGCCACAAAGGTGATTCCAAGCGCGGTGGTGACATACAGCCAACGGACAAATGTCTTGCTTGCCTCTTTCTTGAGCGATCTTCGCGAAAGCTCAAACGTGAAGCTGCTCAAGATCAGAACGAAAGTATTGAAATAGAGGATGGGCGGCAGGGTCGTCTGGACCCAGTCGGTGGAACCCATTGCGCGTACCACCATGGCACTGGTGAGCGCGAGAAAGAGCATGGAGATGGAGACAATCGCCACCCACATCCCGGCGCGATAGGCCCCCAGTGGAACGGGTGAGTTGTAGGGCCCGCGGTTTCCGCCCGAACCGCCTGGGCCGCCACCACCGCCGTGGCCGTCATTGCCGTTTCCTGGTGGCGGAGTGGATTCTCCCGGAGGACTTGGATTGGTCGGCGTCAAGATTGCTGTTCCCATGCTTGTGCCCCTTGGCCCCTAGGTTATCACGATAAACCCGCGCTAACTCGCTGAAATTTCTTCCGGTGAATCTTGCATGACGAAATCCTTCTCAGTTCCCGGCACGCTGTACTCGTAGGCGCCGTGGCAAATCCTCGGCGTGGTTCCGGCAAAATTGCCGGGAGGCGGCGGAGATGAAACCGTCCATTCGAGCGAAGTTGCTTCCCAGGGATTGTCGGATGCTTTGGGCCCCTTGAACAGGCTCCAAAAGAAGTTGAAGACAAAAATGAACTGCGCTGCGCCCACAACCAGGGCGGCTGCCGTGATGAACTGGTGCAAGGGAATCAAGGGTTTTAAAAAATTGTCTGTCAAGGCGGAGTAACGGCGAGGATTGCCTTCCAGTCCGAGAAAAATCATCGGCATGAAGATGGCATACGCCCCGACGAACGTGAACACGAAGTGAATCTTGCCCAGAGTTTCATTCAGCATCCGGCCGAACATCTTTGGAAACCAGAAATAAGTCCCCGCAAATATCGCAAAAATCACAGCCATCCCCATGATCAGGTGGAAATGCGCAATAACAAAGTATGTTTCGTGAAGATAAGCATCCAGGGGCGGCTGGGCAAGGAAAAGGCCGGTCAAACCACCCGTGACAAACAATGAGACAAAGCCAATCGAAAAGAGCATGGCGGTGGTTAGGCGCAACCGGCCTCCCCACATTGTTCCCATCCAGTTGAAAGTCTTCACCGCCGAGGGGACCGCAACCACCATCGTCATGACCGCAAAAGCAAATCCGGTATAGGGATTCATACCGCTGACAAACATGTGGTGTCCCCACACCATGAAGCTCAGAAGCCCGATGGCCATGAGCGAGTAAACCATGGCGCGGTATCCGAATACCGGCTTGCGAGAGAAGCACGAGACGATGTGAGAAATGATTCCCATCGCCGGCAGGATGGTGATGTAGACTTCCGGGTGCCCGAAAAACCAGAAAAGGTGCTGCCATAGCAAGGGCGAACCGCCGCTGTGGTGCAGGAGTTCGCCGCTGACCACCAGGTGCGAGGGCACGAAAAAGCTCGTTCCTGCCACGCGGTCCATCATCAGCAGGATGCAGGCCGCCAACAACACCGCATAGGAGAGCAGTTCCAGCACCGACGTGAGGAACCATGCCCAGACGGGCAACGGAAGGCGCATCAGCGTCATGCCGCGGGTGCGCAGGCTCAGGGTGGTGGCAATAAAATTCACCGCTCCCATCACGGTCGCGAAGCAAAACAGACTGATGGCGATGATCCACAAATTCTGGCCCATGCCTTCGCCCGGACCCGCAATCGAACCCACGGCGCTCAAGGGTGCGTAAGCTGTCCAGCCGGTGATGGGCGGGCCGTTGCTGATAAAGAACGTGGAAAGCAAGACGGACCAGGCGGCAAAAGTGACCCAGAATGACAGCATATTGAGCCGCGGGAAGGCCATCTCGCGCGAGCCGATCTGAAGTGGAAGCAGAAAGTTTCCAAATCCCGATTGCGGCGCGACCGTGAGAACAAAAAAGATCATCAGCGTGCCGTGGATGGTCATCAGGGACAAATAGTATTCGGGCGTGATCAATCCGCCGGGCGCGCCAGCCGGCGAAAGCGTGCCGAGGACAGGAAGCGGAAGGTTCGGCCATGCCAGGTGCAGCCGCATCATCCACGAAAGGACCATCGCCAGGAGGACGGAGAACAGCGCGAGGAAGTAGAACTGCCTCCCGATGACCTTGTGGTCAACGCTGAAAATGTATCTCCCGATGAAACCCCGCCGCTGGGCGGTGTCTTGATGAATCTCTGGCATCGGCTACCTCTGATTAACGGCTGACCGTCACGTTATTGCATCGCGGCCTGCCGCTGCAACCATTTTTGGAAATTCGTTTTAGTCATGACCTGGAGAAACGCTCGCATCCTGTAATGGCCCATACCGCATAGCTGCGTGCAGACGATTTCATATCGGCCCCCGTCTTCTTTCAGGGCTTGATTCGTAACGGTGAAGTGAATGGGAATCTTCATGCCCGGAACCAGGTCCTGCTTGATTCGAAGTTCAGGACAAAAGAAGGAGTGGATCACATCCTTCGAGCGAAGGATCAGTTCAATGGGCGTGTCCACAGGAATGCCCAGGGTGGCGGTTACGATGTCATCTCTTGAAGCCGGATCGTGCTCGCGATCAAGGCCCAGATAATTCCCCATCGCATCATTCATCAGCGACGGGTGGACGGGCCCGAAAATGCCGTCCGGGCCCGGGTACCGGAAGTACCAGGCAAATTGCTCGCCCCAGACTTCAATTCGCACGGCGTCGGGCTGCGCCCCGGTGTAATGCATCTGCGCCCATGTTCGGTGGCCCATGAATTCCAGTCCAACGAAGAGAATGGCCGCCGTAGCCATGCAGATGAACTCGAGCCGGTTGTTGCTGAGCAGATAGGTAGCTCTCCGGCCGTCATTGCGCCCCCTGTACCTCCACACAAGATACACAAGGCTGAGTTGTGCCAGGACAAAGATGATCCCCATGGCAATGAAGGTGACCGAGAACTGGTGGTCGATGGCTGGCCCATGAAGCGTGATGTCAACCGGAAACCACCACACGTGGAGTGAAAGCAGCGCGACGGAAACCGCCGTGATTGCCGCCAAAACCAGTGCAAACGCTAAGGCCATAAGGTTCCGCTCCCGGATGCCGCCAGTGCCCGCCGCCGATCCCGATCGCTCATTCCATGGCAATTCATAAGACCATAAAGAGGAAGGGTTCGGCAAGCCGTGCGCGAAGAAATAAGGTTAAGGGAAAAATCCTGCCATTCTGAATCTTGCCTTGCGCGCGGAAAAGGCCGAAGAATCGCTCGCCCCCTCCAGTCCTGGTCACCCACTTGGGCAACGTGACATTATGAGTTTTCACCCCCAGCGGACGATTATAAGGCCAATGCGCTGGCCTGCGCAGGTTTGCCATGGTGCTCGCCCGCAGGGTTTTGCAAATCATAGTGACCGCATCTTTTGGAGCGGCGCAGTCGTGAGCGCCGAAATGCGCCGGTGGGGACACCGGCACTACAGGGAGCCGCGTGACTGTCATTTACAGTCCTCGATCAGCACGCAATGCGGGCCGAGGTCGAAATCCTTCATCAAGGCATGCCAGGACGCGCTGTGCGCGGCCCGTCAGGCCAAGCTGGTATGTAATCAAAGAGAGAATACGTAATAACATACTGAATACTAGAAGTGAAATACCATATAGAATAATATATCTGCTGTTCGACCTCCAACGCGATCTCAAAATCTACCCGAGGGTGGCAGTGTCTGGTGGCCGGCAAACGGCGCGGCGCCGCGGCGCATGTTTCACGTGGAACCTTGCTTCCTTCACTGGAAGCAGCGCCAAAGGAGCCGAGTTGGCCGATGCCCCTCGACTTCTGGAACCGGCGCAGGATTTGCCAGAACCCGCCGCGTATCCTACAATGCAATTCGATGCTCGACAGGCTCACCGTTCGGAAATTGCTCATCCCGTTTGACGTCACACTTTCCGACGACAACGTTGACAAGCTTCTGGAATATCTTGCCCTGCTGCTGCGCTGGAACCGCAAGATCAACCTGACCTCGATTCCAACCCCCGAAGAGTGCGTCACCCGGCACTTCGGGGAGAGCTTTTTCCTCTCGCGCGTCGTGCCGCTGCAGGGCCGGCTGCTCGACATCGGCAGCGGCGCCGGATTTCCCGGATTGGCCCTCAAGCTCCTCGTTCCAGATCTGGAAGTTGTTCTCCTGGAACCAGTTGCCAAGAAACGCGCCTTCCTGAAGGAGGTAGCCCGGAGCTGCGGGATGGGTTCGGTCCGTGTTTCGGGAAGCAGGATTCAGGAGTTCTCTCACGAGGGACCAGCGCATTCTTTTGATCTGATTACGGTTCGGGCGGTAGGCCGGCTGGAGTCGGTGGTGCCGGCGGCGATCGGACTGTTGAAACCGAACTGCTATCTCTGCCTCTGGGTGGGAAGGCAGCAAGTCGCTGAGATCTGTGGAGCGAATCCGGACCTGCGATGGCAGGAACCTGTTTCCATTCCTCTCAGCAGCGAAAGGCAGATTTTGGCAGGGCAATGGGTGGGCGCATGATGTCATTATATTACTTGTTGTCAGCAACATATAATCAGGTAATGTTCCTGGCCGGGAAAATGTTCCACGTGAAACTTTGCAATTGCACTTGCTTAAAAGGCCTAGGTCTGATAGTTTTTTCACCGATTCTCTAGGGATAAGAAAGCCATGGGACGAGTTATCGCCATCGCCAACCAGAAAGGCGGGGTCGGCAAGACAACCACCGCCATCAACCTTGCTGCGGCGCTTGCCGCTCAGGACATGTGGACGCTCGTCATCGATTGCGACCCCCAGGGAAACACTACCAGCGGGTTTGGCTTTCAAAAAGACCCCTCGCGGCGCTCGCTCTATCACTCGCTCATCCTCGATGCTCCGCTCAGCGAGCTGATCCTTCCCGGTCCGGCCGAGGGCATTCAACTGATTCCATCGGACAAGAACCTTGTCGGCGCCAACGTCGAGCTTGTCTCCAAACCTGACCGCGAGCAGGTTTTACGGGAAAAGCTTGCTCCGATCCGCGACCGCTTCAATTACACGCTCCTCGATTGCCCACCGGCGCTTGATCTGCTCACGCTCAATGCCCTTGTTGCGGCAGATTCGGTTCTGGTTCCCATCCAATGCGAGTATTTCGCCCTGGAGGGCGTTTCGGAGCTTCTCGACACCCTGATCCGCGTCCGGCGGGCCCATAATCCCAAGCTGGCTGTTGAAGGTATTCTGCTCACCATGTTCGACGAAAGAACCAACCTTTCCCACCAGGTCCGCGACGATCTGAAGGACTTCTTTGGAGAACAGGTTTTTGACACCATGATCCCTCGAAATGTTCGCCTGGCGGAGGCTCCGAGCCACGGAAAGCCGGTGATCCTCTATGATCCGGACTGCCGAGGCTCTGAAAGCTATCTTAAACTTGCGAAAGAGGTTATAAGCCATGACCAGAAAGGCGCTGGGGCGCGGACTTAACGCGCTGCTTCGCGAAACGGAAGCTCCGCCTCCCGCTGCGGGGCTTGAACAGGTTCCCCTAAACCTCATCGATCCCAA
>JAKASH010000253.1 GCA_021828225.1 Acidobacteriota bacterium
TTCCACTCCTGGCAGATGTGCCATTTCACAGCCTCGCATCCATCGCATTTGTGCCACAACGTTCGTCCTTTGACGCTGCCGTTCTTGTATTGAATCACACCTAAAAGCCGCAGGGCCAGAGAACGGGCCCGGTGCTACTCCGATTGCTACGCGATTTGATACGCGACATCGCGCATGCCGATAAGCAGACTAGCACAATAGCGTAGCATTGTCAAGTAAATTCTGCCTGCATGCGATCATTCCGGTGCTCGGGCGCACAGTTCGGCCTGGAGACGCCCCGGCGGGGCGTCTCTACAAACGCAGCCGGGGGCGGGGGAAAAACCTTGTGGGGGTTTGGAGACGCCTCATATAATAATGCGCGTGATTCGCCTGATTTTGGCTTCCAATTCTCCCCGGCGGCGCGAGTTGCTGGAAAGAGCGGGGTTCGAATTCGACGTCCAGCCCAGTGAGCTTGAAGAAATCCGGCTCCGTGGCGAGACGCCGGAAGAGTTTGCACGCAGATTAGCAAGGGATAAAGCCCTGAAAATCGCCTCGCTATCGAGCCCCGGCAGCATGGTTCTGGGCGCCGATACCGTGGTGGCAATCAACGGTGAAATTCTGGAGAAACCTGTTGACGCTGCGGACGCGTCGAGGATGCTCCACACGCTCTCCGGCCACACGCATCGCGTGGTCACCGGAGTTTGCCTGGTCCGCGCTCCCGAAACCGTTCTGGCATGGACTCACGAAACAACGTCCGTAACCTTCAGAAACCTGAGCGAGGAAGAGATCGACGGTTATGTGGCAAGCGGCGAGCCCTTTGACAAGGCAGGCGGCTATGCGATCCAGGGGCTCGCCTCGCGGTTTGTCACCCGGATCGATGGGTGCTACTTCAACGTGGTCGGGCTCCCCATTCCGCTGGTCTATGAGATCGTGAAATCTATTCCCGAAAAATAAGAGATGCACCTTCAGGGCCTGAAGTCCCTTTCCTCTTGGCCTACCCAATGGCGGAACCGAAGACCCCCTGGCCAGCGGGCCACCTTCAGGTTGGCCTATCAATGGCGCGGCTGAAGTCACACCCTCCTGGCCGGCGTCCGAGCCGGGGCCGGAAACGGCAAAAAAATCAAAAGCCTCTCGCAAAGGCGCGGAGGCGCAAAGGGTTCTGCAAACTAGCCGGTGGTTTCGGTTTCTTCCACGTAGAGGGTGGCGCGGTTGCGGCCGGCGCGTTTGGATTCATAGAGGGCGCGATCGGAAGCCTGCAGCACTTCTTCGAGCAAGGCGCCGTGGTCCGGGTAGACGGCGATGCCAAGGCTGACGGTGATTTGCGGAATGGCTTTCTCTTTGACCGGGGGTAAGGCCATGTGGGAGACGGCCCTGCGGATGCGCTCGGCGACAAGCTGGCAGGCCTTGGCGTCGGTGTCGGGCAGCAGAACCACAAACTCCTCGCCGCCGAAGCGGGCGGTCAGGTTGGTTTCCCGCATGGACTGCGTGACCGTCTTGGCAAACTGTTTGAGGATGCGGTCGCCCACTTCGTGCCCGTAGATATCGTTCATGCTCTTGAAGTGGTCGATGTCCATCATGATGAAGCCCAGCGGCGTGTTCTTGCGCCGAGCCATGGCCATCAGCTTGCGCGCGTAATCCTCGCAGAATCGGCGGTTGTAGAGGCCGGTGAGCGGGTCGATATTGGCCTGCTCGCGCATGGTCTGGAGCAGGCGAAGGTTGGAGAGCACGGATGCGGCGGTGCTGAGATAACTCTCCAGAAGGCTTTCGCGCTCCGGCGTCCAGAAGCCGGCTGCGGCGTGGAGGCGCACGGCCCCAATAATAATACCGCCGGCGATCAGGGGTCCGCAGTAATAACTGCCCTCGGTGGGCAGCACGAACTTGCCCGGGCAGAGCGGCTCCGTGCGGACGTCATTCACCCGGAAGGGCCGGCCCATGCGCACCGCCTTGCAACTGTGTTTGCCTTCCATCACCGGCCACTCCTGCACCTCCGCCGGCAAAGGATTTAAAGAGGCCACCACTTCCAGAAAATCTTCTTCTGCGCGCAGCTTGAAAAGGATCACCTGGTCCGGGTGGAAGCGGTCACGCAAGGCGTGCAGGATGTGGTCATAGACTTCGCTTTCCGAGGTGCACTCCGTGACGGCTTCAGAAAAGCGCTTGAGGGCGGCCAATTCCTCGCGGTCCTGCCGCAGGGCCCGGGCCATGTGGAGAAAACTTTGCGAGAGCACGCCAAACTCGTTTTCGGTCACCGGCGGGAGCGCGGGCTCAAAGTCGCCCTGGCGCAGCCGGTCTGAGGCCTGGATCAACTGGTTGACAGGCTCGACGAGGCGGCGGCTGGCAAAGTGCGCCAGCAGCAAAAGCAGCGCGGCAAACAGGACGGCGAGCAGGATGCCCCACACGAGAGCCTGATGGATGGCACTCTGGCTTTTATTTCGCCTGGCTGCGGCAGCCCTTTGATTGGCTCGCCGGAATTGCGCCAGCTCTTCCTCGATTCCCGAAAAACGCTGGCTTCCCTTCACCACGGCCGCGGCGGCTTCGGCGGCCTGGCCCGCCTTGACTTTCCCGATTGAGGGCTCCGCCCACTGATTTTGCCAGTCCTGGACATCTCGCTGAATGGCGTTCAACGGAGCGATCATGGCTGGGTCGCCCGAGGCAAGGTTCCGCAGAAGGGCAAAATCCTGAAGGACGGAGCTGGAGGCCGCTTCGTAGCCGCGCAGGAAGGCCGCGTTGCGCGTGAACACATATCCCAGAACGCTGCTGTGCATTTCACTGACGCCCCGCAGCAGGGATTCGGCGCGCATGGCAGTGAGCTGGCTTCTGTCAGTGGAAAAAGTTGTCCGGTTGACCAGCCGGTAGGTGTAGAAAAAAAGTCCGATGGCCGCGAGCAAGACAAGGAGAGGAGGCAACGTCAGCAGGAGCACCTGATCGCGGATTTTCAGGTTTGAAAACCCCATCGATTGCCTCGGTTATTCCGTGCTGCCAGGTATAGCAGCCAACACAGGGCAGTGAACGAATCTTACCAAGACGCAGCCACTCGCTTTTCGGACCCGGCGAGCGCGGAGCCGTGAAGCCCCCGTCGAAATCATCATCGCATTCTCCGCACAAAGTTACCCAGATCGCGGAGCCTTCCGGCCAACGGGGCAAAGCTTTGCAGTTTCAGCGACGATGAACCGTCCGACAGCGCCTTTTCCGGATGATCGTGCACTTCCATGAAGACGCCATCCGCTCCGGCCGCCACGCCGGCCCGGGCCAGCGTCTCAATAAACTGCGGCTGCCCTCCGCTCTGCCTGCCCTGGCCGCCCGGCAACTGCAACGCGTGCGTGCAGTCGAGCACCACCGGGTAACCCCAGGCTCGCATCACGGCAATTCCGCGCATGTCCACCACCAGGTTGTTGTAGCCGAAAGTGGTTCCGCGCTCCGTAATCACGATGCGATGGTTCCCGGCCGCCTCGATTTTTTCGACGGCGTTCCGCATGTCCCACGGCGACATGAACTGGCCCTTCTTGATGTTGACGGCTGCGCCCGAGCGCCCGGCCGCTTCCAGAAGGTCCGTCTGCCGGCAAAGAAAGGCCGGAATCTGCAGCACGTCGCAGACTTCCGCCGCCGGGGCCACCTGGCCGGCGTCATGAACGTCGGTCAGGACGGGAACACCCACATCCTTCCGGATGCGGGCAAGAATCTCCAGGCCGCGCTCGAGCCCCGGGCCGCGATAGGAATCCGCCGAGGTGCGGTTGGCCTTGTCGAAAGACGATTTGAAGATGTAAGGAATGGCGAGGCGGCGCGCCACGGCGCTGAGCCGCCGGGCCATCATCAGAGCGTGCGGCTCGCTCTCAATCACGCACGGGCCGGCAATCAGGAAAAGCGGGCGTCCCTGGGCGAGAGAAAGCTTGCCGATGCGAAATGAGCGTCTCATAAGCGATTTATGGAGGATCGAAAACCGCAGTGTCACGGCCGCTTGTAGCGCCGGTGTCCCCACCGGCGCATGTCGGCGCTGAGGACAGCGCCGCTACAAGAAACGCTGAAAATCGAGGCCCTTCCGCGAATTCCAGTCATGCCCTGAATCATCCAGCTTAGCTGGAAGCCTGGGTGCCTTTCTCGATCAACTGCCCGGCGGAAGAGGAAGCCTCGGCGCTCTCCGCCTGCCGCTCGCGGCGATGGGCCAGGGCCGCTCCAATAAAGGCCTTGAAGAGCGGATGCGGATTAAGCGGGCGCGACTTGAACTCCGGATGGAACTGGCATCCGAGGAACCAGGGATGGTCGTGAATCTCCACGATTTCGACGTAGGTGCCGTCCGGCGTCTCGCCGGCAATGTCGAGCCCGTTGGCGACCAGCGTCGCCTCATATTCGCGGTTGAATTCGTAGCGATGGCGGTGGCGCTCTGAAATTTCAAGCTGGCCGTAAGCCTGATGAGCGAAAGAGCCGGGCTTGAGCCGGGCCGTCCAGGCGCCCAGCCGCATCGTTCCGCCAAGCTCATCGATGCCCCGCAGCTCGCGCAGCTTGTAGATGACGCGGTGCGGCGTGGAAGGGTCAAACTCCGAACTGTCCGCTCCCTGCAGGCCGCAGACGTTGCGCGCGTATTCGATGACGGCGCACTGCATGCCGAGGCAGATGCCGAAAAACGGCACCTTGCGTGTCCGCGCGAAGGTGATGCCGCGCAACATTCCGGGAATGCCGCGCTTGCCAAATCCGCCCGGAACGAGGATGCCGTCAAAGCCCTCGAGCTGAGGTTCCCAGCCGTCGCTTTCCAGGCCTTCCGCCTCAACCCAGACCACGTTGACGCGCACGTTGTTGGCGATGCCGCCGTGCACGAGAGCCTCATTCAAACTCTTGTAAGAATCCTGGAACTCGACGTACTTGCCCACAATGGCGATCGAAACCTCTTCCTTGGGGCTGTGCAGGCGTTCCACCAGATCAATCCAGGGTTTCAGGTCGCATTTGCCGTGGTCCATGCCCAGGCATTGAACGATCTGGGTATCCAGACCTTCGCCCGCCAGCACGATCGGCACTTCGTAGATGTTGCCGACATCCTTGGCCGTGATGACGGCATCCTTGGGCACGCTGCAAAACAGCGCGATCTTGGCCTTGAGATCGGGAGGCAGGTAACGGTCCGTGCGGCAGAGGAGGATGTCCGGCTGAATACCGATTTCGCGCAACTCCTTGACCGAATGCTGAGTGGGCTTGGTTTTCAACTCGCCGGAGGCGCTGATGTAGGGGACGAGGGTGAGATGGACGAAAACAACGTTTTCGCGGCCGTGTTCCTGGCGCATCTGGCGAATGGCTTCAAGGAAAGGCAGCGATTCGATGTCACCCACCGTCCCGCCGATTTCCACAATCGCCACATCCACGTCCGCAGCAACTTTTCGGACGGCGGCTTTGATTTCGTCGGTGACGTGCGGGATCACCTGAACCGTCTTGCCCAGGTAATCGCCGCGCCGCTCCTTGGTGATAATGGTCTCGTAAATGCGGCCGGCCGTGCAGTTGTTTTCGCGGCGCATGCGAGCGTGGGTAAAACGCTCGTAGTGGCCGAGGTCCAGGTCCGTCTCAGCGCCGTCGTCGGTGACATAAACCTCGCCGTGCTGAAAG
>JAKASH010000254.1 GCA_021828225.1 Acidobacteriota bacterium
AACGATAAATGCCACAACGACCAACATAAACGCCAGCAGCAACAAGACAATTGGGAAGCTCCATACGCGGGTCACAAAAACGTTCTCATACAGGTTCCCAATGGCGGCGGGAAGTCCAACCACGATACCAGCGAAAATCAGCAGAGACATGCCGTTGCCAATGCCCCGGGCGGTGATTTGTTCTCCAAGCCACATCACAAAAACCGCGCCCGTGGTCAGCGTCAGAACGGTGCTCAGGGTAAAACCGAGGCCAGGGTGGTTTACAAGGGGCATATTGGCGCTGGTTTCGCGCTGCAAGGCAACAGCGATACCGAATGCCTGAAATGCGCTCAGACCTACGGTCATCCAGCGCGTGTACTCCGTGATCTTTTTGCGGCCGAGTTCACCTTCTTTTTGAAGCTTTTCGAGGGTGGGCGAAACCACGCCCAGCAACTGAAGAATAATGGATGCCGTGATATACGGCATGATTCCCAGAGCAAAAACCGTCAGGCGGTTCAGGCTGCCACCCGAAAACATAGAAAGCAGTCCAAACAGCGTTCCGCCAAACTGGCTGAAGGCTCTTTGGAACACCTCGGAATTGATGCCCGGCGTCGGGACAAACGATCCCAAGCGGTAAACGGCGAGCATCAGCAGAGTATACAGGATGCGTTTCCGCAGATCCGGAATCTCAGTAAGACTTTTGAGACTCTCCATCATGCGGAGATAACCTCGGCTTTTCCGCCAGCCTTCCGAATCTTTTCTTCAGCCGATTTGGAAAAATGGTGAGCTGCAATTTGAAGGGGAGCACTCAGTTCACCGCCCCCCAGGACCTTAAGACCGTCGCGCAAACGCCTAACCAATCCACGCTGTACCAGCAGTTCCGGTGTCACTTTTTCCTTGGGGTCCAAACCCTCCAAATCCCCAAGGTTTACGATGGCATATTGTTTCTTGAAGATGTTTGTAAAACCTCGCTTCGGCAGACGGCGGTGCAGCGGCATCTGGCCGCCCTCAAACCCAGGACGCATCCTCATGCCGGATCGCGACCGCTGCCCTTTACTCCCGCGTGTCGCTGTTTTCCCGTGTCCTGAACCCATGCCTTGACCGATCCTCTTCGGGCGCTTATGAGCGCCACTCGGAGGCCGGAGCGTTCCAATATGTAAGGCCATAACGGCTCTTTCTTACCTTTCTTCGACTTAGTTTACTCTTCCGCAGATGGCTCTGGTTCCGCTGTCTTCCGCTGTCGTTTATCTTTTTCGGAGCCTGCAGAAGCTCCTTTCGCAGATTCCGAAGCCCGACCTTCTGTCACCCCAGCTCTCTTCGGTGAAGAAGCTGCTGTGCTCTCAGTCGCAGCAGTCTCCTCCCGGGGTGACACTGTTGCCGATTCCACATCCGCACTGGCCGCAGGTGTCTCCGCTGGAGCTTCTTCGCCGGCCTTTTTCGGGGTCGCCACACTCTGGAGGCGAGTTTCCACGATTCTGTATTCCGGCAAACGAAACCATGCGGGCCTTGCCGGCGGCTCGACCAGCTCGACAAGGTGCGGCACGCTCGCAACCAGGCCGCGAATATGAGCCGTGTCAGGCCGCTCAACCACCTGGTTTAAACGTCGCAAGCCGAGGCTTTTGACCATGTCTTTCTGCCGGCGCGGGAAACCGATCCCGCTCCGTACCCACTTGATATAAACTTTCCCGGTTTTCTCTGCCACGATGTTCCAGCCTCCCCCTAGATTTCTTCCACCGGCTTTCCACGCAGTGCAGCGACATCCGCGCTGCTTCGCAGGCCAAGGAGAGCCTCCATCGTGGCTTTAACGACGTTATGAGGGTTGGTCGTACCCAGTGACTTGGTCAGCACATTCTGAATCCCTGCAGCCTGAACCACCGCTCGAACAGGGCCACCAGCAATCACGCCCGTGCCCGCCGGAGCCGGCTTCAGCAGAACCCTGCCTGCTCCATAGTGGCCAACGACCACATGCGGAATCGTGGTTTCACTGATGTTGATTTTGTGCAAGGACTTCTTGGCCGATTCGATTCCCTTGCGGATTGCCATAGGCACTTCCCGCGCCTTGCCCGTGCCAAAGCCAACATAGCCATTCCCGTCGCCGACAACCACCAGGGCTGAAAAGCTGAGATTTTTCCCGCCTTTCACGACCTTGGTCACACGATTGATGGACACGACGATGTCTTTCAGTTGCAACGTACTTGGGTCAATCCCGACTGCCAAATTGCGCTCTCCTTCGCGTTAAAACGTCAGGCCGTTCTTCCTTGCCTCATCGGCCAGAGCCTTTACGCGCCCGTGATAGGTATAACCCCCGCGATCAAAAACGACCCGAGAAATTCCTGCAGCTTTAGCGCGTTCCGCCAGCGCTTTTCCAACCACCTTTGCCGCCGCGATATTACCTCCGCTCTTGAGCGTCTTGCGGATTTCTGCGTCACAAGAGGAGGCGGATACCAACGTACAACCCCGAACGTCGTCAACGACCTGAGCATAGATGTGCTTCAGAGATCGAAACACGTTCAGCCTCGGCGCAGACACGATACCGCGTATCCGGCGGCGGGTTCGCTGGTGAATTCTTTGGCGGCGAAAGTTCTTCGAAACTTGCGTCAACATGCCGTCTGCTTTTCCTTCCTGAAGCCTAGGCCTTGGCTGCCCCTGCAGCCGCCTTGCCCACCTTCTTCTTCAGCCTCTCGCCTGTATACCGGATCCCTTTGTTCTTATAAGGATCAGGAGGCCGCAGGCTGCGGATCTTGGCCGCAGTCTGGCCCACCAGGCACACATCAACTCCCTTGATAACCAAGTGTGTCTGTTTCTCGACACCGATCGAAATCCCTTCCGGTATCGGGAACTCGATCGGATGCGAGTAACCGAGAGCGAGAACCAATGACTTCCCCTTGACCTCAGCGCGGTAACCGATCCCGATGATATCCAGATGTTTTTCAAAGCCTCTGCTCACACCCTCGATGGCATTTGCAACTTCGGCCCGGACCAATCCTCGCAGTGCTACTTGCTCTTCGTTCTCCATCTGGGCCAGAAATGTCCCGTTCTGTTTTTCAAGACGAATTCCACGGGGAAGAGGAACCTGGATACTTCCCTTTGGCCCCTTGACAGTTACGGCTGACACTTCCGCATGAACCGTCACACCGGATGGAACCGCGATCGGCTTTCGACCAATTCTTGACATAACACTCAGCCTTGCCCGAAGCTCGGGCCTACTCCACGTTACAGAGAATTTCTCCGCCCACCTTTGCCCGACGGGCTGCTTTGCCCGTCATAACACCCTGGGGCGTCGTCAGGATGTTCACACCCAAACCACCGAGAACCCTCGGCACCTCTCCGGCCCCAACATAGACGCGCCGGCCGGGTTTGGAAACCCGATCAAGCCTCGAAATCACGCCAGTGCCGTCTGTCGCGTAACGAAGGAAGACTCGCAAGGTCTGCTTCTTTTTTTCGTCCGAGACCTTATAGTTGCTGATGTAGCCTTCTTCCTTCAGAACGCGGGCAATTTCGACCTTCAATTTTGAGGATGGTATATCGACGCGCTGATGCCGCGCGCGATGCCCGTTACGAATTCGCGTCAGCATATCAGCGACCGGATCTGAAACTACAGCCATATAGCTCCCGATTTACAAGACTCGTCGCAGCTTCGATTGTTTCTGCTGCGATCGTTTACCCACTTACCAACTTGACTTCACCACGCCCGGAATATCCCCCTGCAGCGCGAGCTTGCGGAAGCATAACCGGCACATCTCGAATTTTCGGAGATAGCCTCGCGGCCTGCCGCAAATGCGGCACCGATTTCTGTGGCGAATTTTATATTTCGGCTTTCGAACTAGCTTTGCCATCTGGCATGAACGAGCCACTTGTTTATCCTCCTGCCTGCTCACTCGATTCTTCTTGAACACCGTGCCGCCGCTGAACCTCGGAGCGGAACGGCATTCCGAGATGCCGCAAAAGCGCCAGCGCTTCCGCGTCGCTTCGGGCATCGGTCACGATCGAGATATTCATACCCTTGACTTTTTCGATCTTTCCGTACTCCACTTCAGGGAATACAAGTTGATCACGGAGTCCCAGGGTATAGCTTCCCCGACCGTCAAACGATTTTGTCGAAAGGCCGCGAAAGTCACGAACCCGTGGCAGCGCAACATTAACGAGCCGGTCAAAGAACTCGTACATCCGGTCGCCCCGCAACGTCACCATTGCCCCAATCGGGGATTTCTGTCGCAACTTGAAATTCGCGATCGATTTCCTGGCCCGCGTCACCACCGGCTTCTGCCCGGACACCTGGCCGAGCTCGCGTGTGGCAGCATCAAGCACTTTGACATTTTGGGTGGCCTCACCCAGCCCCATATTCACAACAATCTTGCGCAATCGCGGCACCGCCATGCGGTTCGGGTATTTGAACTCTTCAACCAGGGCCGGAAGCACTTCCGATTGGTATTTTTCTTTTAGTCGCGTCCCCATGGTTCTCTAATCTTCCTCAGTCTTTAACTCTCAAGCACCTTCCCGCACTTGGTGCACTGACGTACCTTTTTGCCCTTCTCCCCTCCCGCCATGCGTTGATGGCGGACACGCGTGGGACCACACTCACTGCATACAAGGGCCACGTTCGACACGTGAATAGGGCCTTCCTTCTCCAGAATCCCGCCTCGAATCTGCTTGGCAGGATTCGGCCGCGTGTGGCGCTTAATCATGTTGACGTGCTCCACAAAGACCTGGCGCTTTTGCGGCAGCACGCTCAGCACGCGTCCCTTCTTGCCTTTATCGCGTCCGGCAACAACCTGAACTTCATCGTTTTTCCGGATATCCAGCGCCGTTCCCATCACAGCACCTCCGGAGCGAGTGAAACGATTTTCAGGAACTTTTTCTCTCTAAGCTCGCGCGCTACGGGACCGAAGACGCGCGTCCCGACAGGCTCGCCCGCATCATTGATCAGCACAGCGGCATTTTCGTCAAACCGGATGTAGCTGCCATCCCGGCGCCGCTGCTCCTTCCGCATTCGGACGATGACCGCCTTCACGACCTTGCCCTTGGGAACAGGACTCTCAGGCGCAGCCTCTTTCACCGCCGCCGTTATCACATCGCCCAACCCGGCCTGCAAGCCCACGCTTCCTCCCAGAGGCAGAATACAGGAAAGCTTCCGGGCGCCGGAATTGTCAGCCACTTGCAAAATCGTACGCATTCCAATCATGCGCTTTCCTCCAACCCGGGACCAACCTGAACAGCCTTGGAAATAACCTGCACCACCCGCCAGCGCTTCCGCCGGCTGAGAGGGCGCGTTTCCTCAATGCGCACCATATCGCCAAGCTGGCACACACCGCTCTCGTCGTGCACCAGGAATCTCTTCGATTTTCTGGTAACCTTTTTGTACAGAGGATGCATGATCCTTCGATCCACTGTCACCACGATGGTCTTCTGCATTTTGTTGCTGCTGACCACCCCGATCTTTTGCTGTCGCCTCTTTTTCAGCATCACCGATTGCCTTTATCTCCATGCCCGTGCGGGCCGCCTGACCTCAAACTTCCTTCTGAGCGCTCAACTTCAAGGTGCGTTCCAGCTGTACCGTTCGCACCCGGGCAATT
>JAKASH010000255.1 GCA_021828225.1 Acidobacteriota bacterium
ACCAAAACCGGAGGACTGCGCTACTCCGTTGCGCTGATCCCAAGCGATTTCATTTTGCGATAGAGATGGCTGCGCTCCAGCCCCAGAACTTCCGCGGTGCGGCTGACGTTGCCCTGGTTTTCATCCAGCTTGCGCAGGATGAAATCGCGCTCGTAAGCGGCGCGCGCTTCGTGCAGGGTGGAGAAACCGCCTGATACGCCGCGGGAAGATCCCGGGCGTTCGTGATGGTTGGTGAGAGTTTGAGGAAGGTGGCGCCGCTCGATCCGGTCGCCGGAGACCATGATGACCATGCGTTCAACCAGGTTCCTGAGCTCGCGGACATTTCCCGGCCAGCGGTAGCGCAGCAGGACTTCCAGCGCCGGTTCTGAAAAATGTTTGGGGCGGCGGCCATAAGCGGATGCAAAAGTCTGCAGAAAGAAATCCAGCAGCTCCTGGATGTCCTCCGAATGTTCGCGCAGCGGTGGAACAAAGAAGGGAATCACATTGAGCCGGAAAAAGAGGTCTTCGCGGAAATTTCCCTTCTGAATTTCCTCGTCCAGATTCTTGTTGGTGGCGGCCACCACGCGAACGTCCACGGCAAGCTCTTTCTTCGAGCCCAGCGGCGAAAACCGCTGCTGTTCGATCACGCGCAGCACTTTGGACTGAGTCCGCAGGCTCATATCCCCGATTTCGTCGAGAAAAAGGGTTCCCTCGTCAGCCTGTTCGAACTTTCCCACCTTGTCCTCAACCGCCCCGGTAAAAGAGCCTTTGACGTGGCCGAACAATTCGCTCTCAATCAATTCCTCGGGAATGGCGGCGCAGTTGACTTCGACGAAGGGATTGTCGCGGCGCAGGCTCATGCGGTGCAGGGCGTGGGCCACAAGTTCCTTGCCCGTCCCGCTTTCCCCGTAAATCAGAACGCGGCCATGGGTGGGAGCGGCAAGCGCAAGCTGCTGCCGCAAAGCTTTCATGGGAATGCTGTCGCCGATAATGCGGTAGTCGCCTTCCAGCTTGCGCCGCAACTGGCGGTTCTGCGCAGAGAGCGACATCTCCTCGGTGGCATGCCTCAGCGTGAGCAGCGTCTTTTCGATGGAGAGCGGCTTTTCGATGAAATCGAAGGCGCCCTTCTTGGTTGCGCGAACTGCCGTCTCAATCGTGCCGTGTCCGGAAATCATGACGACGACCGGCGGGTTTTCAGACTCGCGGATTCTGACCAGTGTTTCAAGCCCGTCGATGCCTGGAAGCCAGATGTCAAGCAGGACGACATCGACCTTCTCCTTGCTGAGGAAAGCCAGGCAGTCCTCGCCGCTTTCGACGGCCGTAACCTGATAGCCCTCGTCCTGGAGAACGTCCGACAGCGATTGCCGGATGCCGGCTTCGTCGTCGACAACCAGCACCGAATAGTTCTTCAAACCTCTCTCCGTCCGACCCGTCTCATCGTAAGGGCTAGCATCTGTTTGCTTACTCAATAGCATACCGCTTTTGCCCTTTGTCCTTCTACGCTTCCTGAGACGGAGACCCTGTTATCGCGGCAGCGTGCTCCACGGGCAATTCGATAATGAACTTTGTTCCGAGCGGAAGATTCTCTTCCACCCGAATGGTTCCATTGTGCTCTGAAATAATGCGGTTGACGATGGCCAGTCCCAGCCCGGTGCCTCGCCGCTTGGTGGAAAAGAACGGGAAAAAGAGGCGCTCCTTGGCCTCCAGCGGAATGCCGGGTCCACTATCCGCCACCATGAGGATGACCGTGTCCCGTTCCGAATCGAGCTGCGTGCGCACCCAGATTGCCTTTGCCGGCGAATGCTCCAAGGCTTCCGCGGCGTTGTCAATCAGGTTGACCAGAACTCGCTTCATCTGGTCCGGATCGGCGTAAATCGGCGGCAAATCCGCTGCCAGCTCGCATCGCATCGTGATCCCATCCAGGCGGCCTTCAAAGACCTGCAAGGCCTTCCCGACAATGCCGTTCACGTCCGCAAGGACGGGCCGGGACGCTGGGAAACGGGCAAAATGAGAAAATTCGTCAACCAGTGTTTTCAGCGTTGCCACTTCACGCTCGATCAGCGAAGCGCTCTGCTCCACGGCCGTGACCAGATCCTTGCCCGGCAGAGCCGGGTCCGCGCGGCCGATCCAGCGGCGAATCCGTTCCGCCGAAAGCTGAATCGGAGTCAGGGGATTCTTGATTTCGTGGGCAATGCGCTGCGCGACTTCCTGCCAGGCCACGGCCTTCTGAGCACGCAGCAGCTCGGTGAGGTCTTCCAGGACCAGGAGCGACCCCACGGCGCCGTGGCGGGCGCGAATGGAGGAAAGCGTCAGGGCAACGAAGGCGCGCCGGTTGCCCAATCCTACTTCCATCTGGCGCGTGACCACGCCCTGGCGCAAAGCGCGCCGGAACAGGCGCGCGACTTCGCGGGCTTCGTCGGGCGAGAAGAGGTCGCCCAGGCGCTGCGCGCTCCTGATGGCGTCTGGGCCGAACATCCGCTCCGCGGTGGAATTGACCTGCACAATCCGTCCTTGCGGGTCAAAAGAGACGACGCCGGTCGGAATGTTTTCGAGAATAGCCTCCATGACGTTGCCGCGCTCTTCCAGTTCCCGGTTGGCCTTCTGGATTTCCTGCGCGGCGCGTTCGAGCGCCAGGCGATTTTCCTTTAATTGCCGGGTCATCTCATTAAAAGAATGAATCAGCCTGCCCAGCTCGTCATCGCCGTGCGCGGCAATGCGATAGTCGAGGTTTCCCCGGGAGACTTCGTGGGTGGCATTGGCAAGCGCCTGGATGGGCACCGTCACCTGTTTGGAAAAGAAAAGCGCAAACCACGAGGCCACGAAGAGAATCAATAGCGTCAGCAGACTCAGCGATAACAGGTAGACGCGGCGGACGGCCTTCCGCTGGCGGCTCAGTTGGTCATATTTCTGCGCTTCGCTTTGAATCTGGCTGGCAATATGTGCAATGTTCATCGGCAGCCGGGTCATGGAAACGATGACCCCGGACGTTCCGCCGGCAGCAAAAGTCAGCGGCTTGACCGAAAGAAAAAGTTCCTCGTCGTTAAACCTTTTTCGAATGGAAATCCCTGCCGGGGGCAAATCCCTGAAGTTGTGATGAGGCAAAAGCGCGCGGACTGCCGCTCCGCTCAACTCGACCTTGCCTCCGGAGGCGAGGAGGTTTCCATTCGGATTAAAGAACATTGCGGACTCGGACGACAAGTCAACAACCTCGCGCTCCAGCACCCGCTTGAGGGCTGCGCGGTCGCCCAGAGAGGCGGCTTCTGCAAGCTGCGGGCTGGCGGAGAGATGGACCGCCAGGTGGCGCGACCGGTTTTCCGCCTGAATTGCGAGCTGATGGACGACTTCGGTGGCGTCGGTGCGCACGACGTCAAAGGGAATCCCGAACCACTTGTCAATACTCCGGTTCAGCAGGCCGTAGGAGAACGCAAACAGGAAGCAGACCGGAACCAGCGTCAGCGCCAGAAACGCCACCACCATCTTGGTCTTAAAGCGCGAACCGAGCTTGTGGCTCCGCCTTTCGACATAAAGCTTCAGCAGGATCCGCGCCAGGATGAGGGCGAAGATGACGAAGGCCAGAAAGATGAGGGTGGAGACAACCACCAGCAGGATGGTCTGGGAGGCGCTCCTCGGATGAATAAAAGAAAGGTTCAGCGAAGCCTGGCTCCAGCCGATAAACAAGAGGATGGGCACGACGATGAGCAGGAAGATCAGGAAAGCTCGCCGGGGAGAATGCGGATTTTCATTCGGAGCCATGAGCTTCTACGCCGCCCTCCCTTCGTGGGACTGTCCGAAATTCGCGCCGGGTGGTCTTGAGACGCCGGCCGGAATGATCGCCTCCATGAGCGGGCAGAAAAGGCTGCAACGGGCAGCCTTCGCACTCGGCAACCTGCCGCTTGCAATTCCTCTTTCCGGCTTCAACCAGCAACGCGTGAAACTCATTAAACAGCGCTTCATTCGCCGGCAGATGCTGATGGAGGAAGCGCTGCGCGGCGGCATAGCCGTCCTGCGGAGGAATCAAAGCGTGGCGAGCCAGGACGCGCCGCGTGTAGGCGTCGGCGACAAAGAAGGGCATTTTCCCGGCATAGAGCAGGATGGCGTCTGCGGTTTCGGGACCAAGCCCTCGAAGCGCGAGCAATTGCGACCGGGCCGCTTCCGGCGGCTGGGCAAAGAGCGCATCCAGCGAACCGCCGTGAAAGCCGTCGAGCCAATGGACGAAGGATCGAATGGTGCGTGCCTTCTGCCGGAAATACCCCGCCGGCCGGACACAGGTTTCAAGCTCCTGAATCGACGCCCGGCGCAGTTCCGGCCAGCGCAGAAGGCCGGCCTTCCGCAGACGGGCAATGGCCAGGGCAGCATTCTGCCAGGTGGTGTTCTGAGTCAGGATCGCGCCGAGGATGACCTCCAGGCGAGTGCGTGCCGGCCACCAACCCTGGGGGCCGAACTGCCGAAGGAGCTCTTCGTAGTACTTTTCCAGCACTTCACCCGGCTCAACACCAGACGGCTGAGCCGTGCGTTGCATGGTTTGAAGTTAATACGGCCCTGTCGGGAAAGTCAAGTTCGGCCGCAAATTTCACGGTGAAGCTGGTGACGGTTCGCAAATGATAATGGTGGCAATTTTGTAGCGGCGCTGTCCTCAGCGCCGAAATGCGCCGGTGGGGACACCGGCGCTACAGCTCTTCAAAGGACACAGGATTGAGCAAATGCAAATAACCACTGACATGCCGGAAAGCATTCGTGGACACAAGAAGTCCGGGAGATTAGGCGAACTCCTGATCAAGGAAAATTCCATTACGCCGGCTCAACTTGAGCAGGCCCTTGAACTGCAACGGAAGCAGGGCGGCCGGCTGGGCACCAGCCTGGTCAAGCTCGGTTTTCTGAGCGAGGAAGAGATCACGGCCACCCTTTCGCGCCAGTGCGGTATTCCGTCGGTTAATCTGGCCAGCCTGGAGGTTGATCCCAGCCTGATCCGGCTGGTTCCGATGGAGACCGCGCTGAAATACCAGGTGCTGCCTCTCAGCCGCGTGGGTTCATCGCTGACTCTTGCCATGGCCGATCCGTCCAACGTTTCTATCATGGACGATATCAAGCTGATGACAGGATTCAGCATCGAGCCGGTGGTGTCGTCGGAGGCTTCTCTCGAGAAGGCCATCCGAAAGCATTACGGCTCCGCCGAGGAACAGGAACGCCGGAAAGAAATTGAAGAACTGGCCAGCTTCATCGGTGAAGGGCAGACCGGGAACGTGGAAGTGGAACCAGAAGACAAGTTCCCCCTGGGCCCGGGCGCTTCGGAAAAGGCAGACGAAGCTCCGGCCAACAAGCTTGCCAATTACATCCTGACGGACGCGGTCGAGCGCCGTGCCAGTGACATTCACCTGGAATCCTGCGAGAAAGAGTTCCGGCTTCGTTACCGGATTGACGGCGTGCTGCAAGGTGACAGGCCCCCGCCAGCCGGCCTGCGCGATGCCACGATCAGCCGTCTCAAGAAAATGGCCAAAATCGACCCTGCCGAAAAACATCTGCCGCAGGAGGGCCGCGCCACGGTCCGGATGCTGCGCGACGGCAAGAAGAA
>JAKASH010000256.1 GCA_021828225.1 Acidobacteriota bacterium
ATAGAGCTGCCCGACCGTCAAGCCTTGCTTTTTCGCTTCCGCCTCCACCACTTTCTGCCGGATCAAAGCCTCGAGCGCCTGCTTTTCAACATTGTACTGTTGCTGACGAAGCTGAAGCAGCTGCTCGTTGGTCTGGGCCGTCAGATCGGACTTATAAATCGGCCGGCCTCCGACGATGGCGATGGGCGCGTCGCCGCTCGTGCTTGCGCCCTCGGCGGGCACCGAGCATTGCTTGCTCTGTATTGCAGCCGGCTTTTGGGCGAAACCCCCTGCCGAGTGCGCCAGCATAAGGATTAAGTAAGACACAACTCCGCCGTAATGGGTCTTCATTCGTTAAGTGTACCTTGATTTCCCGGTCTTAGTGAAACGCCCTTCACCCGGCAAAAAACGCTAAGTGGGGCCGGCTTTACCGGAATCGCCGCGATAGTGTAATATGAAGAATCGGTCGTCTGGGCCTGTGGCGCAGTTGGGAGCGCGCATGACTGGCAGTCATGAGGTCGAGGGTTCGAACCCCTCCAGGTCCACCAGTCTTTTCAACAAGTTAGCTTCGCGACCTACCGAGCGGTAGGCCACATTGGGCCACATCTGAAATTCAGACTTCATTCTCCGCTCGCCTTCTTGAAGGGGACGAGAATCAGGTTTTCGATCTTTTGGACAGCATCCCGCTTCGGACCGGCGAGCTCATGCATGTATCGGTCCGTGGTGCTCAGTCGCGAGTGTCCAAGCAGTTGCTTCATCACCAGCGTCGGGATACTTCCCTCGTTACCTCCCAGCGTTGAGAAAGTGTGCCTCAGCGAGTGCCAGGAGAAATGAGGGATTCCCAAGCGACGTGAAATAGGGTATACGTGGCGTTGTATTAGATTGCGGTCGCTTAGCGGCTTTCCGGAATCGGCTGCAAAGAGCCAGCCCGTTTTCGGTCCCTGTCCGCAATAGTCCCGCAATGCCTCCCCCATGGACGGAGGAACGGGGATCTCACGATCTTTTCCGTTCTTCGTCCCGCCCTCGTGGCCCCGACACCACGAACGCCGAACATGGAGGATTCCACAATCCAAATCCTCAGCCTGAAGGCCGAGAATTTCACCGATCCGGAGACCCGTCATGACCCCAATCATGACAATGAGCCGTGCCGGGTTTTCCAGGTGGTTGAACAGAAGGCTTATCTCCTCTACCGACAAAGATCGCTGGTGACGCTTGACCCTCGTCGGTGGAGCTTCGATTTCTTTTGCCGGATTGTCCACCAGCCAGCGCCACTTGACCGCTGTCTTGAACACCTTGCTGAACACGGATCGAAGGTGCAGGACCGTCTGAGAGGCATAGCCCTGCTTGTACTTGTTACTGAGGAATCGGTCGATGTGAAGTCCGTTGACGTCCCGCATTCTTTCTCGCTCGAACACGGGCGCGATATGGTTTTTCCAAAGGAGCGTGTACATATCGCGTGTGTTTGGTTTCATCTTGTCGACGACGTTAGGCTTGAAGTGGTTCACCCAAAATTCGCCGACTGTTGTGCTGGCCTGAGGCCTGGGAGCTGCTCGGTTGACCTCTTGCATGATCTGGTCGGCAGCTTTCCGGGCTTCATTCTTTCCACGAAATGCCACAACGGGGCCGAGGATGACCGTCTTTTGAGGCCGCTCCACCTCCCCGTTTGACGTGAAACAATCTTCGCGATAGCGAAGAACGTACTTGCCATTTTTCTTCCTTACACTTCCTCTCTGATAGCGCCGAATCATTTTTACCTCCGTGGTGATTTGCGGCATTGATTCGGGCTCTCAGCTGGCTGCTGGCTTTGCACTATAGCGCCTTCACCGATTTCTGCGCAAGCGTTCAACGTAATCCCGAATATCGCTTTCCTTAAAGCGTACGTATTTGCCAACTTTTAGGTGGGGTATGCCGTTGGGCGGCTTCAATCCGATTCGCCGATACACCCACTTCCGCGGCACGTTCAGCAACAATGCCACTTCTTCGACACTGAGAAGATGTTTGGCGACGACATCTGCGGCGTTGGAATTCCTACCATGGGAGCCCTCGCGCCTTTGAATCCCTGACAAGGGTGAACCCACGGTCGGGTTCCGTGCATCGTCGTGCCAGTCCTCGGGTGGCGTCCGTTCCGTCGGGAACCCCCTTGCTGTGATACGCGCATTCTGGATCATTCATGAACCTCCTCGTGCGACACGGGTCTCAATGACGAGACCTGTTTCGTGGCGTGCCAACCCACCTACGCAAGCAAAAATGGGCCGAACTCTTTTTTCTGTCAAACAGCTGCCTGGATACCCGAACCGCCGCATGGAAACGCTATGTCTTTGGAGATTGCGGGCAGTTCCCTTGAAGCAGCAACCCTCACAAATTCAGCCGGTTGGGCGAGATCCAGGCAAATAAACCCGGCCATTATGGGGTTCAAGAAAGAATTCTTGACACCGAATCAAAGCGGGCTTGCGAGACAGGCATGATCGATTGCAAAACTTGTGGGAATAAACGCTTTGCGGAGCTTGATGGTCACGTGGATCGAACCGATCACGCCGCCCGGAGAAAGAATCTATACAATAAAGAAAAGTTGGGCGAAAGTGTTGCTGTCGCTGGCCCAGACCCGAATTTGCGTCATGTGCGATAATCGTCCGATTGGTGTAACAGCCGGAAATTTGGCGTTCGGTATAGTAGAGCAATCCAGGGCAGCGGCCCATGCTCAGGAAAGGCCGTTCCCGAGTTTACAACTCCTGAAAAACGGTTAATTCTTTCGCGGAATGACTAAATCTCCTTCACTTTGTACAAAACGCGTGGCGGGACATTTGCAAACGCGGCCAGATCGCTGGTTGCGGCCGAGTGTTTGCGTGTCCGACTTGCTGGGCAAAGCACTCCGGACATGGCTGGGGCGCGGCACTAGGAAGATGCCTCCGCCACAAGATTTGCAAACGCGGAGCCCGCGCACCGGGAGAGCATATTCGCTCGATACTGGCGCAACCGCATTTTTAGCGGCCAAAACCGAATTTCCGCGGGGCTTTGGGCATTCCTCACAATCGTACCTTTTAGGGAACTTTGTGAGAAGCCCCCGAAACCTTGTTGAAACTCGCTATTCATATATGGTCGCATGAACTTAACTGGCTACCGATAGCCGTTTTTCAGGAACTATCTCTTGGCAACGATGTGTGTCGCCGCAGGGATCGCCGGATGTTTGGTGATCGTCAAACGGCGGCGGAGAAAAGCGATTCGACTCGACAACCCACCAGCTAACGACCCGAAGGCCACTCTTGCCGCCGCAACCTAGGCACGATTTGCCCACACTTTGGACACACCAAATTTTTCCCGCTTGTAGAGACAACAAGCTCGCCCTTGCCGCAGAGCGGGCACTTGTCGCCTTCTTTCCCAATCTGGCTCGCCTTTGGCATGGCAGCACGATTATACGCCGACCAAGGAACCGTCACCTATTCCCTTTTGACCGCGCCGTTCAACCCGCAACGCCATCTTCGGTCCGCTCAAAATATTTCTGGATGAGTTGCGCCGGACCATTCTCAAAAGAGCCCGCGAGTCAACGCTCGGAATCAGGCAGGCTCGGCGTTATGATGATCTGGGCGCGCTCGAATCGGGCGGGGAAATTTGGCAGGACGACCCGGAGAAGGCCTTACTCGTCCGCAAAGCCGGCTGGGAGTGGCAGGAATTTCCGGCGCTCGTGCACTGAGCTGTGAAGAGTACCGATTTAGGGAGGAATCAAAATCATGACGTGCAAACAGGTTGTCGGACGAATCACGGACTACGATGACGGCGTCCTCACATCATCCGAGCGCCAAGAAATCCAGGCCCATCTCGCGAGTTGCGAGAACTGCCACACTTTCTTCGAGAACATGCGGCATCTGGACACCGCGCTGAGAAAGCTGCCCGACCCTGCACCACTGCCCGCAAAAGCGAAGCAAGAACTATTGGAAGCTTTTCGAAAGCAAAAGCGGCGGCGTTGACCATTCTGGACAAGATCGAAGCTCACGTTCGAACGGGATCACTGCAAGGTGAGCGGGCAGTACGCGAGATATGGATCACCGGAGATTCCGAGAACGTACTGGCCCTTCGGGAATTTCCCGGTGTCCATCTTGACCTTCAGCGTCAGAGCACCATTCTGATTGGAAATATAGCCGTCCGCCTCCAGCAGCCATCCCGACTAGAGATTCTTGAACAGACCGACTGCGTGCTCGCCGGGATTGAATACAATAGCTTTCGGTCCCCCGTTCTTCTGCTGACTCGGCGCGATGGGAAATTCATTGGGAAGGTCAATCGAAAGAGCCAGATTGCCTCGGGGAATTATGAGAGGGAACTTGCGGGAGAATTCGTAGCCCATGGGTGCATATCTCCCCAGATTAATCGTAACCGGAACGCCCCCATCGTTTTTGGAAACCTTGCTGGCGCGATCCTTGCAGCCCGTCATGACGAGTGCACCAATCATAAACACAGCCGCCGCTACGGTCCGAACCTTCATGAAAGTAAGAGTACCTCCACAACAAAAATAGAACAAGGCTACCCGGTGCCCGGAGGTGCCTGACGCGCGCGTTGAGCACGTGTGGACATTTGCGCAACACCTTTGTAACATTGGCCCGGAGGCGAGATGGGATACGGCCCACAAGTCGGAACCAGCCGTGAAGGATATCCCGTGTACTTATACAGCGACCCGCGCACAGGGATAACTAGGTTCGTTGTCGTTTTACCAGACGGACGGGCCTTTTATTCAGATCAATACGGAAGAATCTCCCCCCCGTCGGCAACGAAAAAACCGTTGGGGGAGTACTCCTGGGGGGGGTTGCTGGCTGGACTCGCGTTCGGCCCGGCAGGTGCGATTCTAGGCGCAATTGCGGGCGCGCTTTTGGGGAATGAAGCTGCAAAAGCTGAGAAGAGGGGCGCTGCGTAGGTGCTGAACTCAGCCGGGCGATGGGCTCTCCGCGTGGTTGATTATCGCATTTACGGCATGCTGATCTTAGGCATATGTGTATTCTTCATATTATGGAGACGTTTCCGCTACAAGAGTTGGCCGACAGGCAGCGATTACTTTAATCTGATACTCAGCCTACTCGGAATCGCGGCAGCGCTGCAGGTCGCGGTAGTATTCCTCATGCCGAAACCGCCAGCGGTCGATGCCCTTTCGGGTTTCATGCTGGGCGCTATTGGCTTGTTAGTCCCAACCGTTTGCCTAGTCTTCGCTTGGCCTTGGCTTCGGGTCTTGTTTCTACCATCTGCGGCTCCGAAACCGCCACAGGCTCAGACAGCCAAATCGAATGCCGAACGGGGTGACAGTTGAAATGCGAAATCCCGCGGAATCAATAGGGTCCCTTCAACAGAAACAGAGAAGCCTAAACCGCCAGTACAAATCGCTCATCAAACAGAGCCAGGCGGGTTCTCCGCCTCCTGAAATAGAGGCTCGTCTCTCACGCTTGCGAGATGAGACCACGATCCTTCGCTAAGAGCTTATCCGTAAATAGCTATTGAATTTCGAAAGGAACTGAGGCAAGATAATGACCCAAGATGCCACAAATAAAATCTTGGGAAGTCTCCGATGAGCTTTG
>JAKASH010000257.1 GCA_021828225.1 Acidobacteriota bacterium
TGTTGAATCTCGAGGCATCAACAATGGCTATAGGCGAACTCATCCTACAGGAGTAACATAGGGTTTAAGGTAGTTTACTGCAATGGACACGCTGACCGGCCAGTTCCGCGAGCAGGAGTACGTCCTCGAGCGAAAGGACCTGCAGAAGCTGTTTGATTTTCTGCGCAATGACGGCTACCGAATCATAGGCCCCAGCGCTCGGGACGGGGCCATTGTCTATGATGACTTGAGTTCCGCGGACGACCTTCCGGCCGGCTGGACCGATGAACAGAAGGGTGGCGCCTACCGGCTGAAGAAACGTAACGACAATGCGCTCTTCGGCTACAACGTTGGGCCGCACTCCTGGAAGAAATTTCTCTTTCCCCCCCGATCCCGCCTGTGGCAAGCCGACCGTGGAGCAGAGGCAGCACAGATCAGCGAGGAACCTGCCGAGACACAGAAGATGGCTTTTATTGGCGTCCGCTCCTGCGAGCTGCACGCCATTGCGGTCCAGGACCGCGTTTTTATTCAGCCCAGTAATGTCAACCCTTCCTACCAGGCACGTCGCGAGCAGACGTTTATCGTCGTCGTCAATTGCGGACAGGCAGGAGAAACCTGTTTCTGTGTTTCCATGAACACAGGCCCTAAGGCCGCCGCCGGCTTCGACCTGGCTCTGACCGAAATCATGGAAGGCGACCGGCACTATTTTGTGGTAGAGGCCGGAACAGAAGCGGGTCGGAAAGTCCTGGAGCAACTTCCACACAGTGCCGCCAGCCCGGTAGAAATGGTCGCGGCCGAAAACGTCGTGACGACTGCGGCCGGCCAAATGGGCCGCCAGATGGACACAGCCGACATCAAGGAGTTGTTGTATCGCAACTACAGGAACCCGCGCTGGGATGACGTCGCAAGCCGATGTCTGACCTGCGCCAACTGCACAATGGTCTGCCCCACCTGCTTCTGTTCGACTGTCGAGGATGTCACGAGTCTGAAAGGCGACCACGCCGAGCGCTGGCAGCGATGGGATTCCTGCTTTACGATGGATCTTTCTTATATCCACGGCGGCAGCGTACGCGCCAGCACAAAAGCTCGCTATCGCCAGTGGATGACTCACAAACTCGCAACCTGGATCGATCAGTTCGGCACTTCAGGCTGCGTTGGCTGCGGCCGCTGCATCACGTGGTGCCCTGTGGCCATTGACATTACTGAGGAAGTTCGCGCGATTCGAGAGTCAGAGGTTCATGCAACAGAATCGCGGGAGGGTCATCATGGAGACACTTAGACCTATCTTGGCGGAGCATCCCTTTTTCAAAGGCCTTGAGGAACATCATCTGGATTTGATTGTCGGGTGCGCATCCAATGTGCGCTTTAACGCGGGTGATTTCATCTTCCGCCAGGGAGAAGAAGCCAACCAGTTTTACCTCATCCGCCAGGGGATGGTTGCCCTTGAGATGTTTGTGACCGGGCGCGGGGCGGTCAAAGTCCAGACACTGGGCGAGGGCGACGTTCTCGGCTGGTCGTGGCTGGTCCCTCCCTATCGCTGGATGTTTGACGCACATGCTATGGAACTGACCCGGGCGATTGCTCTCGATGGCAAATGCCTTAGGAACAAGTCGGAGCAGGACCACGATCTTGGTTATCACATCCTGAAGCGCTTTGCGACGATGGTCCAGGAAAATCTAGATGCGGCAAGGCTGCAAATATTGAACATTTATGAAGTCCACGCTTGAACAGACAGCAGCAGCAATTCCTAACCCGATGACGCCGGCCTTCTGTCGCGTTCTCAGAACGCGGCAGGAAACTCGCGACACGTTCACCGTTGAACTGGAACCGCCGGCGGGCGCGCAGGCATCCCCATTCGCTCCCGGCCAGTTCAACATGCTGTATGCCTTTGGGGTCGGCGAGGTTCCTATTTCTGTCAGCGGGGATCCTGCGCGCCCGAAAAGCCTGATTCACACGATTCGCGAAGTAGGGGCGGTGACCCGAGCCATGCGGGTCTTGAAGCGAGGAGATCTTCTGGGAGTGCGCGGCCCGTTCGGGAGTTCCTGGCCGGTTGAAGAGGCCATGGGACGGGATGTGGTGATCGTAGCCGGCGGCATCGGCTTGGCTCCACTCCGGCCCGCTCTGTACTCCATCCTGGCCCATCGCCAGAAATACGGGCGCGTGGTTCTTATGTACGGGACTCGCACCCCGGAAGATATTCTCTTTCGCAAAGAGCTGGAACGATGGCGCGCCCGTCTTGACATGAGCGTACACGTTACGGTGGATCGCGCCATGGCCGCCTGGCGAGGCTCGGTAGGCGTGGTGACCACCGTCGTTCCCCGCGCAAATTTTGATTCGCGCAATGCCCTGGTGCTGGTATGCGGCCCGGAAGTCATGATGCGATTTACCATTCTCGAACTCCAGAAACGTGGCGTGGGACTCGATCAGATTTATATCTCGACAGAACGTAACATGAAGTGCGCCATCGGATTCTGCGGCCATTGCCAGCTCGGCCCGACATTCGTCTGCAAGGACGGTCCGATCTTCCGTTACGACAGGATTCAGCCTTTCTTCGAGATTCGAGAGATCTGAAATGGCTCGAAACAAGAAACCCAAGCTCGCGGTCTGGAAATTCGCTTCCTGCGATGGCTGCCAGCTCTCGCTTCTCGACTGTGAAGACGAGTTGCTGGCGGTGGCGGGCGAAGTTGAGATTGCAAACTTTCCTGAGGCCTCGCGCGCGGTAGTCAAGGGGCCTTATGACCTTTCGCTGGTGGAGGGTTCCATCACCACGCCGCACGACGCGGAGCGAATCCATCAGGTCAGGCGCGAATCCAAATTCCTGGTCACGATTGGAGCCTGCGCCACGGCAGGCGGCATCCAAGCCCTGCGCAACTTTATGGACGTCAAGAAATTCATGTCCATCGTCTACGCTACGCCGGCATACATCGAAACGCTCAGCAAATCAACGCCGATCAGCGAACACATTCCGGTCGATTTCGAACTGCGCGGGTGCCCGATCGATAAGCATCAGTTGGTCGAGGTGATCAGCGCTTTTCTGAACAACCGCAAACCCAATACGCCCGCTCACAGCGTTTGCATCGAATGCAAATTGCGAGGAACTGTTTGCGTGATGGTGGCGCACGGCACCCCATGTCTTGGACCGGTGACCCATGCCGGTTGCGGCGCCATCTGCCCTGCCTTTGATCGCGGCTGCTACGGCTGCTTTGGACCCATGGAATCTCCGAATACGAAATCTTTGAGCGCCGGGTGGAGTCAACTGGGTGCCAAGGAGAACGATCTGGTTCGTGCGTTCCGCAGCTTCAACGCCTACGCCGATCCCTTCCGCAAGGAAAGCGAGGCCCATGAAAAGTAGAACCATTAAAGTGGACTACCTGGCCCGCGTGGAAGGTGAAGGCGCCTTGTTCGTCAAGATCAAGGGCGACAAACTCGTGGACGTCAAGCTGAAGATTTTCGAGCCGCCTCGCTTCTTTGAGGCTTTCCTGCGCGGGCGCAATTACAGCGAAGCTCCGGACATCACGGCTCGCATCTGCGGGATCTGCCCCATTGCCTACCAGATGAGCGCCGTGCACGCCATGGAAGATGCCTTCGGCGTCCGGGTGGAAGGACCGCTTCGCGACTTGCGCCGCTTGATCTATTGCGGCGAGTGGATTGAAAGTCACGCGCTGCACGTCTATATGCTCCACGCACCGGATTTTCTGGGATTTCCTGACGCGATTCAGTTGGCGCGGGAGCACCCTCAAATTGTCCAACGAGGCCTCCAACTGAAGAAAGCGGGCAATGAAATCGTCTCGTTGCTGGGTGGGCGCGAGATTCATCCCATCAACGTCCGTGTCGGCGGGTTCTATCGAGTGCCCACTCGCAACGAACTGGCGCCACTCGCCGAACGCATGAAGTGGGCCCGCGACGCTGCGCTTGAGACCGTCAAATGGGTGGCGCAATTTCCCTTCCCCGAGTTCGAACAGGACTACCTCTTTGTTTCCCTAAGCCACCCGGACGAATACCCTTTCAACGAAGGCCGGCTGGTTTCCAGCCGCGGGCTGGACATTTCCGTCCACGACTACGACGACAACTTCACCGAAGAGCACGTGGCCCACTCGAACGCTCTGCATTCGGTCCTCAAACCCGACACGCCTTACTTTGTGGGCCCGCTGGCGCGCTACAATCTGAACTTTGGCCACCTCTCTCCCGTCGCGCAGGAGGCGGCTCGCAGCGCCGGACTCAGCCCCCAGTGCCGCAACCCATTTCAAAGCATCATCGTTCGCAGCGTTGAAATTCTGCAGGCTTGCGATGAGGCCGTGCGCCTGATTGAGCGCTACGAACGTCCCGACACGCCGAGCGTGCCCATCCATCCCCACGCCGCGCGCGGGTATGCCTGCACCGAGGCGCCGCGCGGCACGCTCTACCATCGCTATCGCATCGATGAAAGCGGCACCATCCGCGAGGCCAAGATCGTCCCGCCCACCTCACAGAACCAGAAAACCATCGAAAAGGACCTCTGGCATTTCATCCCGAAACATTTTCAGGATAGCCAGAACGATCTCCGTTGGCGGTGTGAACAGGCCATCCGCAACTACGATCCCTGCATTTCCTGCGCAACACACTTCCTTAAGCTCGATCTCGAGCGCGAGTAGCGGAGCCGTGTAATGACAGGCCAGCAGAAGTCACGGCTGCTTGTCATCGGCGTCGGAAACCCCTTTCGCGGCGATGATGCCGCCGGGTTGCTGGTCGCCCGGCTCTTAAAAGACATGGGGCTCGACTCCTCGATGATCACGGAGCATTCCGGCGAGGGGGCTGCCTTGATGGAAACATGGAAAGGCGCTGACGCCATCATCCTGATCGATGCCGTCAGTTCGGGCGGAGCGCCGGGCACAATCCATCACCTGGACCCGATCCATCAGCCGCTTCCGGCGCAGATGTTTCACAGTTCTACCCACGCTTTCAGCCTTCCGGACGCGATTGAGATGGCGCGTGCCTTGAACGAACTCCCGCCGCGCCTGCTCGTTTTCGGAATCGAAGGACGTAACTTCCAGGCGGGAGCCGAGCTTTCGCCCGAAGTCAGCGACGCGCTGCCGAAGGTTGCAAAGCAGGTTTTCAATGCGGTGGAAACCCTGAAGATTGAGATCGGACAAGGAGACTGATTCGCCATGCACGAAGCTTCGCTAATGACCGATCTGATGCGGAAAATCGAAACAGTCGCCCGCGAACAAAACGTCACAAAGGTTCTGCGCATCAGCGTCAAGCTGGGCGCGCTCTCTCACATGTCGCCCAGCCATTTTCGCGACCACTTTTCTGTCGTGTCACAAGGAACGCTTGCCGAAGGCGCTACGCTGGATATTGAAGTCCTGACAGACGCGCACGATCCGCATGCTCAGGAGATTCTCCTCGAAAGCGTCGAAATAGCAGACTAAATCAACCGATCAGCAAATGCGCGGCAAAGGTTCGCCCAGCATCACGTCCAGCACCCGCGTCCCTCCGATTTCCGTTCGAACCAGCACCCGCCGCGCGTGAGCCGCAACCACTTCGCCAATACAGCACGCATCGCCGCCCAGC
>JAKASH010000258.1 GCA_021828225.1 Acidobacteriota bacterium
GCTCATCGGGCGGCGCCAGCCGTGCCAGCAGATTTGAAACGTAGATCCACTTCCCATTTCGGGAAAGAGCAACATACTCAGGAAAGTGTCCGGCATCCAGGCGCTTGATTTCCTTCCCCGTTGAAAGATTGATCACCGAGATGTCGTCACCCAGCGTATTTGCCGTGTAAAGAAACTTTCCCGCCCGGTCGGTTGTAACTCCCACCGGACCCCACCCGGTCTTCAGCGTCCGAATGATCTTGAAAGAATCCGCGTCAATCTCGCTGACCGTATCGCTCCATTCATTCGAGACGTACAAGGTCTTTCCGTCCGGCGAAACTGCGATTCCTTCAGGCCTGCGGCCAACCTTGACCCGCCCAATGACCCGGCGCGTCTGCGTGTCCACCTCAAGCACGAGATCGCTGCCTTCGCAAACGACATAGAGCCGCTTGCCGTCAGGGGATAGCGCGAGAGCCACCGGATCCAGGTAACGAATGCTGGTGCTCCATTCTGTGCTCCAGGGTGATGCCACACCGGGAGTTTCGTGCAAGCCGAAGCCGGCCACGAACAGCAGGACAAGTAGCGCGGTCATTGAAAGGAATGACCATCTGCGATTTACTTTAACTTCCCTCTTCTCAGGACGCATCTTCACTTGCCCTTATTCGTGCTTGCGGCTTGCTGAGGGCCCGCCGGTTCTTTAACAGTCAGAATCTGGTCGGCCTTAATATGCTCGAGTGTCTGAACAGTTCCGCTGGGCCAACGAATCGTCAGACTGTCCACTTCAGTCTGTTGTCCGAGTCCGAAATGAGGCCGCGGATCACTTTGAGAGAGATACCCGCTCGCCGACACGGCTTGAACGTATTGGTGCAAGTTTCCAGCCACGGCTTCCAGGCTTGCGCCGTATCCGTCACGGTTGCTTCCCGTTCCTACCAGCTTTACGGTCAACCAGTGATTGCGCTTTCCGGAAGCCAGAGTGTTGTGTAGCAGAATCCCCTTGGAGCCCAGAGTTGTAATGAAGGCATCCACGCATCCGTCATTGTCGTAGTCGCCAAAGCAAGCGCTTCGGCTGACGTTCCTGGCTTGGAAAAAGCTTCCTGTTTGCAGGGAAACGTCTGTAAAGGTCTTGCCCCCGTTATTGCGCAGCAGGCTGCTTTCCATTGGAATCAACCAACTCAAGCCGCCATTCACAATGAAGATGTCTTTCCAGCCGTCGTTATCGAAATCGAAGAATCCGTCTCCCCAGCCCACGTACCGGCCGCACACTCTTCCCACCCCCGTCTCATTCGTCGTGTCCAGGAAAAAGCCCCCAGCTTTGCCGGGATTGTGATAAAGACGGTGGTAACGGGCGTCGGAAATGAAAATGTCCTGCCACCCGTCATTATCGTAGTCACCGAAAATGGGGCCCATCGCTGTGCTTTCCTCGCCGTTTTGCCCATATGCGACGTTCACATTCACAGCCACGTTTGTGAAGGTGCCGTCGTGGTTGTTGTGAAACATATAACTCGCCATGGTGTCGTTGGCCACATAGATATCGGGCCAGCCGTCGTTGTCATAGTCACCGACGGTCACACCCATCGCCCGCCCCGGAAGAGTGCCGATCCCTGATTCCCGGGACACATCCGTAAAAGTTCCATTGCCGTTGTTGTGGAACAGCCGGCTGGCCTCGGGGTCGTAATCCAAAGGCCCCGGGTAGTGCTTGGCAGAATAGAAGTACCGGTAGTTGGGATCGAACTTCAGGTAATTCCCCACAAAAAGATCAAGCCGCCCGTCACGGTCATAGTCAAGAAAAGCAGTGCCGATCCCAAAAAACGGGTTATCTACACCCGCGTCCGCGGTAACATCTGTAAAGGTTCCGTCACCGTTGTTGTGATAAAGGATGGCAAAGTTGTACCCGGTCACGTAAATGTCCTGGTGACCATCGTTGTCAAAATCGCCCACGGTCACGCCCGTTCCCATGCCTTTCCCTTCCACGTGGGCTTCTGCCGTAACGTCGGTGAAGGTTCCGTCGCCATTGTTGCGATAAAGGTGGTTTGTGGCGTCGACACCATCCGGAGCGGAATGGTTCGTAAGACCCTCAACATAACGGCCGTTGACGACGTAAAGATCGAGAAGGCCGTCATTGTTGTAGTCGATCCAGGCGCAGCCTGAACCCGTGCCTTCAAGAATAGAACTCAGATCCTTTTCTCCAAACGAGTGCCGGAAGTCGATGCCGGATTTCTCCGTGACGTTCTCGAACTTAGGAAGCGGTATGGCGAGATCAGACTGCGCGGGCAGACCGCGTCCCAAAAGTCCTTGAGCCGCCCAGAGCGGTCCTGCAGCTGCAGCCAAGGTTACGAATCGTCGTCGGGAAATCCCCATGTCTCCCTCAGTGTTCTTGTGGTTGTGAATGCGAAGGCACACCCACGGGAATCGGTGTATCGAAACGCTTCAACGCAAGCGGGAAGTGATCTGCGGGCGCAAGAGCCTGGTTCTCATGACATCCCAGGCACGGTACGTCTTCGCCCGTGCGCGCCCAGATCCAGCTCTTTTGAGCGCGGATCACGGACCCTTTTGCACTCAGCAATTCGAATCGGATGGGATGGTCGGCCGGAACCTTAATATAGAAGGATCCATCGCTTTCCACCGGAGCCTCACCAAGGACTCGCTCACTGTGATGGTCGGGCTGAAGGGCGATGACCCGCACTCGCGCGATATGGGTTGGGAGGTGGCCACCAGGCGCTCCTGAAGAGAGGTAGGAGTCCAGACAGACAACCCGGCCATAGTCCCGATTCGGATGGAGAATGCTCCAGTAGTACAAAGGAACCTGCCGCGGTTCTACGGGCACAGCCTGTACACTTGAAAACTTCGGGTCGTGATAAATTGCTTTTCCGACAGATTTGGTCGCGAGGTTAAAGACGTAAAGGCCAAAATGACCGCCCTTGGCCGGCGAGCGGGAATCCTCTTTTGCCACCACCAGCCTGTCACCATCAAGCACGTGGGCTGACCAGTAGATGGAATTCGGTGACGTGATGACGGAGTTGTGCAAGGCCCCGGGCCGTATCCAGGCGATCGCTCCACCTGTCTCCCGGCCCGCTGGATCTTCTCTCTTCACAAACAACACCGTGCCGTCATCCAATTCGTCCGCTCCGGTTCGAACAAAGTTCGGCCGGTTATCCCAGCGGAACAGGTTGAGACCCGAGCCGTCCGGCCGCAGCGTATAAAACACCCGTGACTCATTATCTTTGCCGCCAGCGACAAGCGAAGATTCTGCCGAAACAAGGATGCGGCCGCTGTGAAGAACCGTTTCAACCTGGAAGTTGCCGGGACCAAAGGTGATCGGATGGGCGTCAGCGCCATTCTCCTGAGAAACATAGATGGCCGAGGTTTGGGTCGGTCCCTTCCCGGTGACCACGGTGTACACAATCCGGTTGTGTGGAAGCCATGCAGGGCGGAGACAATCTGCCGAGCCGTGGGTAATCTGTTGCTTGCCCGAGCCGTCGACATTCATTTCCCAGACCTGCCACCGGGCCCCGCGAGTCTTCTGAGCAGAGAAAAGTACCTTTGCGGCATCAAAAGATATTTGCGGATCTGCGGCAGCAAAGAACTTAGAGGTCAGATTGACGGCGGAACTGGATGGTGTTCCTGGCAAAAAACGTGCCAGATGGCTCCCCTGCGGAAAGCGTTCCCTCAATTCACCCGGCACGACCGTGGGCGCTTCAACAAAAATGATTGCAGGCAGTTGATGGGTTGCGGTCGATTCCGGCTTTGCCAAAACCGTATTCAGCACGCCAAACACAAGCCCCAAGCTTAGGAATGTAATTATTACCAGGATGGTCCGGGGTGGTCTCATTAAGCTCAGATCCGTTCAACCGAGACTGGGGCAAATCTGGTTCTGCCCTTCCCCGCCTCAGCCCAATGCAAAAACAGACTGGAACGTCAGGCAGAAACCCGCGATCACTTGCCTCACTCTCATGCCCAAGAAAGCCGACGAAGGGGTAACATTATGCAAAAGGAAAGGGACCGTCGATGACGCAGGTCACGCTTGCAATTGACGGACGTCAATCGGAAGAGGCCTAATTGTTTTATGTTGAAGGACTAGTGGATTTGTTCGAGGGTGGTTTGTACCTGTTGCAATAATTTTCGGCTTTGCGAACAGCCTATGTTCAAGATGGGGGAGTTACGGCCACGCGCCGTCGCGTCAGAGAGAGCCTTAGGCTGGTTATTTCAGCGCTGTGCAGCGCCTTCAAGCCTCTGCAGATCCTGAATCACCAGGCTGCGGCCGCGCTTCTCAATCAGGCCTTCTCGTCGCAACGCGTTCCATGTCCGGCTGACCGTTTCAGCCGACAGTTCCAAGACTTCGCCGATTTCCTGACTTGTGAGAGGCAAGGTCAGCGAACAAGACTTTGGGGAAATGTTCTCACCGGGTGGGATCAGCGACAGCAGGAACGTCGCCACTCGCATTCGCGCATCTTTAAAGCTCATGGCGGTCATCTGCGTGCGGATTTCGGCGATCTCGCCGACCAGGAGGCGGATCATGTCGAGAGAAATATCGGGATTGGCGCGCAAGAAAGCAAAGAATTGTTCACGCGGCACCGCACAGATTTCGGAGTCTCGAAGGACTACCGCGGTCAGCGGATAAGTTGTGTCTCTAAGCGCTTCCAGGCCAAAGAGCTCTCCGGGGAAAAGAATGCGAGTAATCCGCTCCTTCCCGTTCTCAAGCGACTTGACCATCTTGACCAGCCCGACATTCAACGCGAAGAGGTGGTGAGCTGCTCCACCTTCAAAAAACAGGATCTGATTTCTGCGGTAGTGCGTAGGACAAAAAATGCACGAAAAACGTTTGAGATGTTCGCTTGAAAGGCTTCGGAAAAGCGCACTGGTCAGGATTGCGCATTCGGGACAACCGGCTCTCAAGCCTTCTTCCCGATTTCGCCTTCGGAGGTTATGCTCATCACTCAATAGAATGTACCGTTACTGTTGTATTCCGTACCGCTGACGCTACTCCGAGCAAGTGCAGCGCCATCACACCCATGCAATTCTTTCGGAAATAAAGATTGCACAACTCGATTTCGCGCGTGGTGGACCATTACTTGATCTCAGGATATTCTATCAGAATTTCACACCGCACCAAGGGGTACGCAGTCGTGCGGGCACAACTGAACTGCTCTAGTGTTGCGTTCGGGAAATGCGTTTACCTGTAGCGCCACCCCTCAGGGTGGCATGCCGGGCATAAAGCCCGGCGCTACAACCAACACACCTCTGCCGAATAGGTCATCGAGTTTTTCAAACGCAAGATTGGGAACGCTACGGGTGTGCATTATACAAAACAGCGTTGTAACGGATGGAGCCGCGGGCGGCCGCTCGAAATAGCCGCTCCGGCTCCGAAAGAGTAAGATATTCAAGGACCGGCTTCCGATCGTCATATGAGCATCAAAGGAAAGATTCGTTTAGCTGCGATTCTGGGAATTATTGCCGCAATCACCTTTCTCTGTCTTCATCTGGTTCCGGTGAATGCGACGACGGCAGGCTTTACATACCTGATCGCCGTTCTAGTG
>JAKASH010000259.1 GCA_021828225.1 Acidobacteriota bacterium
ATCTCGTCGAGGGGGGCAGTACGGCCCGCCTTTACCTCGGTCGAAACTGGATCGAACTCAAGTAAGTTACAACTTTTGATTGATCTGCGATTGTGACAGGAAATAAGGTAGGCCCTCGTCCCGCGAGGGGGTTCCCAGGGGTATCTAAGATTGTGTGTGAATTTTTCCGGGACGTGGGCATACCTCGTTCCCATCCTCCACCATCCCAGACTTTGGCTGTGCAGAAAGCTTGAATTGGTTCTGGCGCAGGAGTCGCTCCATCTGTCCCATCACACCCACTATGAACGCGCCACGGGAATAGCGCCTCGTGTATAATCAGTTGAAGGGACAAGACCGAGAACAGCCGGGCTGAGGCAGGTTAGAAAATCGGAACCAACTGTAAGAGATCGGCAGGTGTCCGGGCTCAGGTGGGAGGGAGCATTTGAGCAACTTTTTACCTGAAATCGTCTTCTACATTAGTAAGACACAATGGAATTGATGCGGGATTGGTGTAAGGCATGTACGACAAGGAAGCCCAACGGACGAAACCCTATAGCAAGTCAGTAGTTGTTCTATTGGTGCTGGCGGGCTTCTTTGTGCTGCCGCTGTGGGGGGCACAGCCTCTAAGTAAAGACGACATTACCCTTCTGCTGATCGGTGGCGCTTCCGAGGCGAAGATGGTCAAGCTGGTCGAGGGAAGGGGTGTAGACTTCCAATTGACGCCGGACCTCATTCAGGAGTTCCACAAGGACGGAGCTTCTCAGGCGCTGATTGATGCCATTATTAAGAGCAATCGTAAAAGTGCGGCAGCGAGTGTCAGCCCCGTAACAGAATCGCCCAGCAGTGTATCAAGCTCCGACTCGGGAATAAGTCCCCAACTGCCTGGTTCTGGGCCGCAAGTCTCCAACATCTCCAACCCCCCGCCTTCAACTGCTCCAGCTCAGAATTCCGGGTCTTCGCCGGTTGAGCAAAAAATCAACCATGTGATGGCCGGCCTTGCGAACGGTCCCTCCCAGGCTGCCCAAGGTGACCAGCCCCCACCGTTGTCTTCAAAGTCGGGGAAGGCGAAGGCGGCGCCCGCTGCAAACCTGAGCAATCCCAGTCCCGCGGAGATCCAGAAGATTATCCAAGCCTTTGCGGCCAAGGAACTGATGTTCAAGGAGGCTCGGGACAATTACACCTATCGTCAAATCAACAAAATCGAAACCCTGAACACAGATGACCAGGTAGATGGTGTCTGGCAGCAGAATTGGGACATTCTGTTTGACAATCAGGGCCGCCGTATCGAGAAGGTCACCTATGCGCCTCCCGGTTCGCTCAAGGGAGTCATAATGACCGAGCAAGATATGGAGGCTCTGCGCCAAACCCAACCGTTTGTACTCACAACCAACGATCTTGATGAGTACGATATCAAATACCTTGGCCACGTGCCGTTGGATGAGCTTACAGCCTACGTCTTCCAAGTCCGGCCAAAGAAAATCGAGAAACATCACGAGTACTTTCAGGGTGTTGTTTGGGTCGACGACCATGATCTGCAAATCGTCAAGACCGAGGGCCGACAGGTTCCGGAAATAAGAAACAAACACGGCGAAAACCTTTTTCCGAGGTTTAGTACCTGGCGGCAACAGATCGACGGTAAGTTCTGGTTTCCTACTTTCACAAAGGCGGATGACACCCTTTATTTCCCTACGGGCCCTGTCCATATCGTAGAGATCATTCGCTACACGGATTACAAGCAGTTCCGGTCGACCTCGGTCATCAAGGCGGTTCAGGCGATCAATCCGAGCAGCCCGAATCAGCCGCCGAACGGTTCTTCTCCTCCACCCAAATCCCATCCCAAGCAGTGAATTCGTCCGTTGGGGTGGACCTGTCTGCTGATAAAATCTAGTCCATGAAAATTTCTGGTGTGAGCTGGCGAATCGTGTTGGTTCGACCGCGCAATCCCCTCAATATTGGCGCTGCCGCGCGCGCAATGGCTAACTTTGGTTTCGATGATCTGGTCGTGGTAGCGCCGTTCGATCCTGTCTGGCGGGAAGCCCGTTCTGCGGTCGGCGCTGGCGCCGTGCTCGAGTCTGCGCGTGCAGTCGACCATCTTCCGGAGGCTATTGGCGATTGCACTTTTGTAGTCGGTACGACAACCGGCTCCAGAAGGAATCTGGATCGTAATCCGGTTTCCCTCACCGAGCTGACAACAACGTGGAGCAAGCTCCCCTCCCATTCACGCGCGGCCGTCTTGCTTGGTTCTGAAAAGACAGGCCTGTTGAACGACCATCTGAGCTATTGCCACCTGCTTGTGCGAATCCCCACGACGGCGCGTTGTCCTTCGATGAACCTCGGACAGGCGGTTGCCGTTTGTTGCTATGAGCTGTCACGTTCCGGGGGATTTCCCCGCTCCGCGACGACAGGCCACGTGCACTCTTCTTTACCGGCAAACGTGCAGTCGCTCGACCATGTGCTCGACAGGGCTGCAACCGTCCTGGATCTTGCAGGGTATTTCAAGCCCAAGGGAAAGCACGCGCAACTTCTGAAGTTGCGCCGATTGATACTCGACGCAGGTCTGAGCAACCACGATGTGAGGGTGTTGGGCGGCATTCTGGCCCAGATTGAGTGGAAAATGAAGTCCGGATAAACATCCGGCATGAACGTCCGGCTGCCGTCTGGATCCAGTCCTAATTTTCCCGAATCGTCGGCTGAAGTTCCACTACAGGCGCCAGGGGTTCCGGCTCTTCGAAAGCAGGGCGCGTTTGAGGGTCGCGCCAGTTGTCGAGCAGGGCGACGTGTTGCACGCAGGTAATCGTGCAGCGCGGGGCGCAGGACTTGCGGGTGTAATACTCGTGATGAAGGTGCTGCAGAGTGTACTTCTCCAAAGGGATTGCGGGGTAGCCGCGCTGCTGCGAGCAGTAATGCACCAGGCCATCCTCGCAGACGTAGAGGTAGCGGCTTCCGGCCCGGCAACGCCACTCGCGTGGCTTTCCCCTGGCAACGTATTCCTGAAAGCGGTTGAACCGTGAATACGAGCGTTTGCCCCAGCTCATAATGGTACTGAAGATCTCCTGCTGCCGGGGATTGAGCGGGCGGAGTTGACCCTCATGGTCATGAAGGACGCCGACCGTCGAGGTGAAACCCAGTTCCAGCGCGCGCCGTGCAACGGTCAATGCGTCTTCGGGATTGCGGACGGCACTGCCTAGAACCGAATTGATATTGACCTGGAAAATTGCGTAACGTGCCAGCAGCTGCAGCTTCTGGTCGAGTACCTTGAGACTTTTCTTTGAAACTTCATCGGGCTTGACGTTGTCGATGCTGATTTGAAGATGTTCGAGTCCTGCATTGTTCAAAGACTGGATGCGAGACTGCGTGAGGAGGTAGCCATTGGTGATCATGCCTGCAATCATGCCGCGAACCCGAATATGCCGGATGATATCCTCGAGTTGGGGATGGAGCAGTGGCTCCCCGCCGCTGATTGTGATGATGCTCGTCCCCAAATCGGCCAGCCGGTCAAGGCGACCAAACATCGTTTCAAGAGGCAGCGGTTTAGAAAAGTTGTCGTACTCGTTGCAGTAAGCGCACGAGAGGTTACAGCGACGGATGGGGATGATGTGTGCAAGAACAGGATGATGTGGAGAGAGGAGGGCTTTCGCAATCATGCGCAGTTCGCGCATGCGGGTATGAATAAATCGGACCTTTCGCCTTAGTAAAGTTCTACTCATCACGATCAGACGTCAGAACGCCACTCAAAAACTGGCCCTTCGACTCCCAACAAGCCCCCTCGGATACGCCCCATGGCGCTCCCGATCGATAAACGAACACCTTATCCCCCATGGAATTATACATATACGACAAGGGAAACAAATCTGCAACTAATTCAGCCTAAAGTGTTGAAACAGCCGGTCGAACCGTCATATTTGGCCTTGAATTGGAGGGATGAATTTGCAGGGAGAGAAGATCTCAGCCGCCCTGCCAGCCGAGTTGCTACGGGACTTTAACTCGCCTTACGTCTTTCGCTGCATGGATTCGGAAGGTAGACGAGGGCAAGTTGCGATTGACCTCGACGGAACTGTAACGGGCGACCGCGTAATCGCCATCCGGTTCATAAAACTTCTGTTGCACGGGTAGCCAGGACTCCTCGCTGATCCAAAGCTCAACTTTCGCGAGTTGTGCTGCGACTCCCTTTTTTAGAGGAGTCAGTTCCAGAACGGCGGTCCTGTCGCCGCCTAACTGCTCTTCTCTCAGGTACTTCACCTCATAGACTTTCTGTATCTCTTTGGAGTCAGTCCCAAATCCCAGTAACAAGAACTGTTGAACAAGGGAAGAGTGCTTGCTGAGGTCATATTCTGCGATCTGGTTGATCAAAGGCTGATATATTTCTGCCTTATCTTTCTTGAACAGGATAACTTTAGCTGCCGGCTCTTTAAAATCAATCAGGACATCTGGAGACTTCGCATTTCGAAAATATATTTTCCCGGTTTCTGTCGAGTGGTCATTTACGATGACGGTTACTTTAGTGTAATCAAGGTTAGCAGAAAGTGTTTTGAGGTGCTTTGCACTTTCGTTCATGTGCGAAAGAACCTTGTCGAGGTCCAGGAGACCTTTCTTGCTTGCCCCTAAACCCGGTAGAGCCGTTGCCACCAGCAGAAAAATGCCCACCACAAGGCCAGCGCTCTTTGATCTGTACCAATGCTCTGTCATGCCCAAACGACCCTGCAGATCTGATTCCCCTTCCTACGTATGAGATACTTTGTCAGCGTCCCACCTCTACCGTATAGCCCAGGATCACGTCGCCCTTTCCGAGGATCGGCTTAACCGATTTTATGACAAAGGGTGGCTTAACGCGTTGAAGGAGTAACTGGTGAAAAGCCTCCTCAGGAGGAACCTCCCCGAGGGAGTCCACAAGCCGTGCATCCAACTGATAGATCCATGTCCTGTCAGTGTGGCTGACTTCGACGATACCCTGGACATGTCGCAAGTCACTAAGTTGCAGGCGAGGCCGATCGTGGAACCAACGGGCTGGCGTGAGGAAGATGAAGGCCAGGATCAAAACAACGATGATGTCATACTGCCAGCTTCCTCGCTCGTAGGACCAGAAGATCGCCCGCTTTGTGACCAATATAATCTTGGGCCACAAGCCGGAATTTGTGCGACCCTCTGCCCGGTGTCGCGGGCGGGAAGCGGTTGGTTTGCGGAATTCGATGCTTGGCGCCATACACCTGCAAGTGAGCAAAATAACAGCAAGTAAGAGAGGGATCAATCAGAAATGATTCGCCCATCACGCATTCGAACAATCCGGTCGGCAACGGAAGCAGCCTCAGGATTGTGGGTGATCATCACAATCGTCTGACGAAAGTCCCGGTTCAAAGCTCGCAGCATGTTCAACACAACCTGAGAGTTCTCGCTATCCAGATTGCCGGTGGGTTCGTCAGCAAGCAGAAGTTTCGGTTCGCAGATGACTGCGCGCGCAATGGCCACCCGCTGCTGCTCGCCACCTGAAAGGGCATAAGGCTTGCGGTTGAGTTTGTCCTTGATCCCCAGCATT
>JAKASH010000260.1 GCA_021828225.1 Acidobacteriota bacterium
TAGACTCCGAGAAGTGTGCTTTATGCTTTCTCTTAGTCAAAAAAAATCGCAATGGGTCCCGGGTGCAGCGGGCGCACGTCCGTCATCGCAAAGTGTCCCGTTCCTGGAAAACAAAAACGGACAGCCGATAACAACTAGTGCTTAGTTGCGTAAGTTAATGAGTGTATTTCTAAGCTGGCTACCCTTAACTTCTCGCTTGCGCCATTGGAATGGTTTGGATTTTTGATTATGTTGCTGAATGAAGGCTTCGATCGCCGCGCGAAGTCGGTCTTCGGTCTTGAAGCTGGCTCCCCGGAGAGTCTTGCGGGTGAGCAGGCTGAACCAGATTTCGACTTGATTGAGCCAACTGGCCGAGGTGGGAGTAAAGTGAAATTGCACTCGGCCTTCGTACTTGGCCAGCCAGTCTTCGTTCTTTTTGTGCGTGCTGTAGTTGTCCAAGATCACATGGATGTCTTTGCCCGCTGGACAATCGGCAATCACCCCCTCCAGGAAAGCGCGAAAGTCTTCTCGTTTCTTGTGCGCCGTGGTTTGCGCATAGACGTGCCCGGTCGCCACTTCCAGAGCTGTGAAGAGGTTCAGCGTGCCATGGCGTTTGTAGGCGCTCTTCAGCGCCCGCACCACGGTCCCGCTGTCGGTTTCCACGTAACCCGAAGGCCTCTCCTTAGCCTGAATGCTCGGCTTCTCGTCCATGCTCAGTACCAAAGCATTCAGCGGGGGATTCAGATACAATCCCACCACCTCGGCGGCTTTGGGGACAAACTCCAGATCGGTGCTCACGCACCAAGTGCGCATGCGTTGCAGGTAGATGCCCTCGCGTCGCAGAGTGCGCCAAACCGCATGCACGCTGGCTCCCAGTTCCTCCGCCAGGGTCCGACCGTCCCAGTGCGCCAAGCCGGCGGGCGGCGTCTGTTCCAGCAACGCCAGCGGCCGGTCGCGAAACGCCGGACCATAAGTAGGCGAAGCGCCGCCTCCATTTGCTCACCGTGGGAATCGCAGCTCCCACCTCGCGCGCTACTTGCTGGTTCTCTTTGCCCTGCAAGCACGCCAGAATAATACGAGCGCGCTCTACCTTGCGCACCTCTTCCGTGCGGCTCTTGCTGAGGACGACGAGTTGGTTCAATACATCTTCGGAGCATTCGAGTTTGGGGGCATGTCTCAGCATGCCCAATTGTTACATACTATAGTTAACGCAACTAAGCACCGGGACTCGCTCTCGCAATACCAGCTGCCGGACTGGTTTCGTGATGCGAAGTTTGGAATGTTCATGCACTGGGGTGTTTATTCCGTTCCTGCGCACGCCAGTGACTGGTACCCGCGGCTGATGTATCGCAGGGAAAGTCCTGTCTTCGAATGGCACCGCCAGCACTGGAGACCGCAGTCGATGTTCGGATACAAGGATTTCATCCCCATGTTTCGCGGAGATCGTGGATCTTTATCACCCCGATCTTTTCTATTTCGACTGGGCAAACGGCGCTTCTGGATTCGAGCCCTACCGGAAACAGCTTGCCGCCTATTACTACACAACGTTGCTGCGGAGCGGGGGCAACAGGTCGTGCTGACCTGCAAGGGCACGGCGTATCCGGAACACGCCGCTGTGCTGGACATCGAGCGCGGCGTGGCGAGCGAGATCCGCGAATTGCCCTGGCAAACCGGCACTTCGGTCAGTTGGAAATCCTGGGGTTACATTGACAACGATAGCTTCAAGCCGTCTCCTGAAATCGTGCATGAATTTGTCGACGTTGTGAGCAAGAATGGGAACCTGTCGCTCAATGTGCGTCCCAAACCCGATGGGGTCATTCCTGAGCAGGCGGAAGAAATATTCCGCAGCATGGGCCGACGGATGGACGTGAACGGGGAAGCCATTTACGGAACGCGGCCGTGGAAGATTTATGGAGAAGGGCCGACCAGCCTGGCAAGCGGTTCCTTCGCTGAAAAAAAGCTGAAAGAGCTGACCTTCACCCCGCAGGACATCCGCCTCACCACCAGGGGTGACGAGATTTATGCCATTTTCATGGCCTGGTCGGAACATCAAGCCAAAATCAAAGGGTCCCGGACCCTTGTGCAGAGTCTTACCTGCAGATACGGACCAATCCCGGCAAACTCTCATCCGGGCGGACGGTACATCCAACTCAGGCGCTAAACGAAGGGAGTCGCGGACACCAAGAACTCGCAATCGAAAAACTCTCAGCAGTGATTGCAATAAGGCGCGCGATCAGAATTTTCCCGCGGGTTTCGCCGATGGCTTGGGTACACTTGAGGCACACGCGAAAAATCGCTGGACAATCGAAATGATGTAAGTTATTGAATAAAAATGAGTAGATGCTCGCGAAAGTGGCGGAATTGGCAGACGCGCCAGACTTAGGATCTGGTCCCGCAAGGGGTGGGGGTTCGAGTCCCCCCTTTCGCACCATCCTGTCTTTTCAATCACTTGTACCTCCTACCTGGTATCGGTCCATCACCATTCTTGAGCACAGGTTGTGCCTGGGTTGCGTCTGGTTGCGGAGTTACAGGCGCATTAAGACGGTCGATGAAGTGAACATTCCTGTGCGCCACCAAGTGTATATACTTGTCAGTTGTTACCTGAATTGAGGTGTGACCCATTTGGTCCCTCACGTACGGTAATGGATCTCCTGCCTCGATGAGTAGGCTTCCAAATGTATGCCTCAAATCGGGAAACCGGAAGTGCCCAAGCCCCGCTCGCCGAAGACACGGAATATAACAGCTTTCGAGCAACTTGCGGGCGCGGAGCGGTTTCTTGTCCTCTCCAGCAAATAGGAGGTCGTCTTGGATGGACATGCGCCCTTGCTCGTGGGTTTTTCGCAGGCGGTCTTCATGAAGTTCAACAAGCGTCCGCCGTAATTCTTGGAACATGTCAACTTGTCTTTCCGTCCCGCCTTTTGGTGTGCTGAACTCTCTACGACACCTGCGACGCTGCACAAAAATATAGCGATTCCCCAGCCTCCATTGGGACGCTGCGCATTGAGCAGGACTTCCGCGCTCGCGGACCGCTCCTGGCGTAAGGCCAGCAAAGCCAGGCAGGCGGGCTCAAGAGCCATCCGGAGCGAGTTGCGAAGAAAAGGCCAGCCGCCACACGGGAGTCGGCGACTACGGAGCGAAGTGCGAACGTGATTAAGGAGTGCGTCCACGGAACAAGTGTTATCCCATGCCGGTGGCCCGTCAATATTCCCGGCTTTTCTTCAACGGAGTCTCTCCTGGGGGATTCGACGCCAAACCTTGGCTCGAAGTTCCAGTTTCACCTGATGCAGATGAGGCGGGCTCACGCCGGGTGTCTGTCAGTTGCACGGAATAGCCTGTTCCGATGAAGAGACAGGGTAAATTGTTGCAAGAACTTTTTCGCACCCTGTTTCATTATTCTGAGAAGAGTCATCAGCAGCCATATGGACCGCCCGCCTTGAACAAGATCGGGCCAGTTCATCTTTGCAGCTTGTTCTTCTCTTCTAATGGAACGATGCCCCGTGGTATTGACGGTTCGAGCCACCAATAGTTGCAAGAAATTCTTCATAGCTGATTCTTGCCATCCGGCTATGCGGTTACCACCAACGTTCTAAGTTTAGGACGGCGGCGTAGGATACGGGAGCTTCCTGAACACCATCATCGAGTTTCTGATCGTTGCCTTCGCCGTCTTTCTGCTCATCAAGTGGGTGAACCGACTGATGCCGAAGCCTGCCGCGGCGTCCGCCACCAAGGATTGCTCGTATTGCAAGATGAGCATCCAGGCGGCGGCTTCGCGCTGCCCGCACTGCACCTCGCAGCTCAGCGCGGTTTAAGACACGGAGGAACCCGGCATGGGCCAGGCCGCACCAAAAAGACGCAAGGGAATACACACCGGGCGCGGGCCATGTATAATTGAACGATTGGTGAAAAAGGCAAAGTCAGACTTGTTGCTGCTCGCTTTGGTAGTTTGGGGCATGGTTGGCGCCGTCCCTACGTTCTCGCAGACTTCTCCGCCTCCCGCTCCGTCTGCTACACCCTCTGCATCCCTGGTGATTCAATTCTTGAATAGGACTATCAATTGGTATCGCCAGTTGCCTGCCGAACAGCGGATCGTTACCGAACCCGATGACCAGATTGTGGTGGACAACAACCGCCAGATTGCTGATCAGGTGGTTCGGATCGCGTTCAGCTTTGCACGAGCGCAAGCGGACGCCCTCGCGAAGCAAGCGGCTTCGAAACAGTCCCAGAACACAGGTGCAGTTCCGACGCGATACAGGGCCCTTCGTGCGATGCAGGCGAAGCTCGACAAACTGTTGCAGGACACGCAGGCGGAATTGGATTCGGACCAGCAAAAGCTGGCGACTGCCACGGGAAGCAAGCGCCGGGAGCTTGCATCCCAAGTGTCGGAATTGCAGGGCGAGCTTGCGCTTGCCGAGGCGCGCCGGGGTGCCGTTCGCAGCATGGTGGAGTTTGTGAGCGGAACAAGCGCCAACGGACTGGGCGCGACCGGCCTGCGGGCCCAAATCGAAACCCTGGCAGGTTCGGTTCCCGCTGCGGCTTTGAATCCGGCAACCACCAGCCCGGCCGGCGCCTCATCTTCGAGGCCCGTTTCCGGTGCAAGCACGATTGCGGCGCCCAGCAGGCCGGATCTTTCCGACGTGTGGGTCCTAACGACGGACATTTTTGCTCAATCCGCAAGAATTCACACGGTCGATTCCATCATCGAGCAGACAGATGCGCTCTCGAAAGCCGTAAAAGATATTCGCGCGCCGCTGATCACTCAGCTCAGAGACTTGTCCCAGACGGGCGATCAGCTTGCCGCCCAGGCGGATACCGCGGGTCCGGCTCAACTTGCCCAGGAGAAGAAACAGCTCGATGGTCTCGCCGGGCAGTTCAAGGAGATCACATCGTCCGCCATTCCTTTGAGCAAACAGGCCGTGCTGCTCGGCCTTTACAAGAGAAGCCTCACAAACTGGCGCGATGCGATGGAGAGCCGCTATTCGGCCGATTGGAGGAATCTGGGAGTGCGGGTAGGCTTCCTCGCTCTGATTCTTCTGATCGTGATCGGATCTGGGGAACTGTGGCGGCGGGCCGTCTACAGGTACATCCATGACCCGCGTCAGAGGCATCAATTCCTGCTCCTGCGAAGATTCGTCCTCTGGCTCGTGATCGCGCTGATCATCGCCTTCATACTCGCCGGCAGGCTCACTTCCATCCTGACGTTTGCCGGCCTGCTCACCGCCGGCGTGGCTATCGCTCTCCAGGGTGTGATCCTTTCGGTTGTGGGCTATTTCTTCCTCATCGGGAAATTCGGCATTCGCGTCGGCGACCGCGTGCAAATCAGCGGCGTCACCGGCGAGGTCATCGATATTGGACTCGTCCGGCTCCATCTCATGGAGCTGGGGGGTGGAGGGTTCGACACTCCCACCGGCCGCGTGGTTGCGTTCTCGAACTCCATTGTGTTTCAGCCATCCGCGGGCCTATTCAAACAGATTCCCGGTACGAGTTTTATTTGGCACGAGGTTACGCTCACCGTGCCGCGACCTCCCGA
>JAKASH010000261.1 GCA_021828225.1 Acidobacteriota bacterium
CAGAATGTATTCAAGGACGGAAAGCTTGCTTTCCTCTTTGGTGCGGAACGACATGGGATCGTCGAGCACCTCTCCATCCCGGTTGCCCAGGATGTTGGTGGAAAACCATCCGTTCACCCCGATCAGGCGCGCCTTGAGCCCCGGAGCAATGATCGTCTTCATCAGGGTCTGCCCGGTCTTAAAGTCCTTGCCACAGATTGGGACTTGATTTTCAAGGGCCAGTTGATGGAGCGCGGGAACGTCCGTGGTCAGGTTGGGAGCGCCGTTGGCGAACGGGATGCCAAGTTTCAGCGCCGCGTAGGCATAAATCATGCTGGGCGGAATGCCGGGGTCTGACGAGCGCAGCCCTTTTTCGAATGAGGCAATAGACTGATGGACTTTTGCCGGTTGCATGAAGATTTCAGTAGATCCGCACCAGATGATGACCATCCGCGATGCCCCGCTTTTCTCGCGGAAGGTCTGAATATCCTCCATCAATTGCTTGGCCATATCCATCTTGGTCTTGCCGCGCTTCACGTTGGGGCCGCTCAGCCTTTTCACGTATTTGCGCTCAAACACGGCTGGCAGGGGGTGAATCTCCTCGAGGAAGTCCTTCACTTCGTTGAGATGGGCAGTTTCCAGCACACCGGCCTTCAGGGCTGCCTGGTAGCAGTTATCACGGAAAATATCCCAGCTCGCAAAGACGAGGTCGTCCAGTTTTGCGAGGGGAACAAAGTCTTTGATCAAAGGAACCCGCTGGTCAGTGCGCTTCCCCAGTCGAATCGTCCCCATCTGGGTCAGCGATCCAATCGGGCGCGCGAGATTCCGGCGGATCGCTTCCACTCCTGCGATAAACGTGGTGGCTACCGCCCCCATTCCGCAGGTCATGACTCCAAGCTTGCCTTCGGGTTTTGCGATCTGAATGGATTTCTTTGGCACGTTCCAGTCCTCTCCTACAATCAGTGAAATAGTTAATGCTCAGTCGAAAGTTGCCATAATGTGCTAAACGTGCGAAAATTGCAATCCCTTTTGACCTTCTCATTAAGTTGTCTGGAGTTTTTTCCGTGATGAGGTCAAAATAACAACAGCTTAAGGCAAGGGTGCGAAGCAGGTGTGGACTCCCGGCGAGGCCTTGATGGAGTCCTCAATCAATTGAGTTGCTGATGAATGCCTCGGCTGACGGAACGACGCTGTCACGGCCGCAGTTGTTTTCAGGAGTGCGCGGCTCAACCTTTGCGGGAACGAGCCTCTAAGAACCGGACCCCGGCTTGAGGCGCTGCGCTCAAATGGTGTACTGAACGCAGATAAATGGTAAGCTTTTGAAAGGGTCCTTGGTTTCGTTGGTTTGCATCTAAGCAAAACAGGGGTTAGCGCTTTGTTACTTGTGACGGGGGGAAGAAACAGAAGATTTCTCTTGCAATGTTTGTAAAGTCTTGGTATTTGGAGAAATGCTCCAGAACGATGGGGTCCAGCCGGCCGAGTGACTGGGTGCAGTACTGCGAGTCTTCCGCGGCGGACCGGGGCCACGATCAGCGTACGCCTTTTGGCCCGGTACTCAAACCCTAGAATCAGAGGTAGCTCAACAATGAAGAAAACGACTGTGCTTTTCAGCATCATGTTGCTCACCGGCTTGATTAGCCTGCCGAATGCTTTGCGTGCCGCGGGCAATCTCGAGGGGGCTTTTGCGTTGACCCCTGCAGGCGCATCGGCGGCGCCCGTCCCCGCGGCCGCGCAGGAGAAGAAGCCGCAATGGAAGAGCCGCGCCGAATATGACGCCTTCGAGGCGTTCGTTAAGGAAGCGGATCCGCACAAGCGAATTCCGTTGATCCAGGCTTTTATTCAGAAGTACCCCAGCTCTGATTTCCTGGCGAACGCCTATGTTGCGGAAATGCAAACCTATGGTCAACTGGGTGAATCCAGTAACGCCATCGCGTCCGCGAAGAAGGCCCTCAAGACAGACCCTGACAATCTCCTGGCGCTGGCCTATCTCAGCTTTACGTTTCCCTACACCTTCAAGTCTTCGGAACCGAATGCGCAGGCGGATCTGACGCAGGCCGGGCAGGACGCCCAGCATGGCCTGCAGCTTTTGCAGAGTATGCAGAAGCCTGCCGGAGTGAGTCAGAGCCAGTTTGATGCCAGTGTCAAAACGCAGCGAGCCGTCTTCAATACGGCGGAAGGATTTGTCGCCCTGCAGCAGAAGAACTACAACCAGGCGATTAAATCGTTAGAGGCCGCCGCACAGGATAACCCTGAGAACAGTCTGATCTATTCGCTTCTGGGGCAGGCTTATTACAACGAGACGCCGCGGGATATCAATAAGGCTATCTGGAACCTGGCCCGCGCTGCTTCACTGGCCGAGGCAGCCAACAGCCCGAACGCAGCGCAGCTTAAGAAATTCTACGGCCAGGTCTATGAAGCCCAGCATGGATCGAACGCCGGCGAGGAGCAGTTGCTGGCGCAGGCAAAATCTTCACAGACCATGCCATCAGACTTTGCCGTGGCTCCTCCTCCGCACCATGCCGCCACAGGGAACCCCAACGTCGATGCATTCTATAAGATTGAAGACGCCCTCACCGTGGGTGGTGACACAGCCAAGGAATACTGGGGCCAGTTGAAAGGCCAGCCGCTGGGCCTTGTGGGCCACGTGGACAGCGTCCAGCCCGGCAGCACTCCGAACACGTATGAGGTCAGGGTAGATATTCTTCCCGCGTCACAAAGCCAGCAGGGGACCTATGACGTCGTCCTCCAGGACTCGCAGCCGAACGTCAAGTACCTCCAGCCGGGTGACGCCCTGCGGTTCCAGGGAACGATCGCATCTTACACAGCGACTCCGAATTTTATCCTCACCGTGAGTGATGCCAAAATCGATGAGAGCGTGCTGAAGGCCGCGCAGGAAAAAGCCGAGGCGGCGGCGCAGGAGAGAAAAGAAAAGGCGCCCAAGCGCAAACCGGAGCGGAGGTAAGGCCGGGCAACTACACTCTGAGAGGCCGGAAAACTATGGTTGGGTGATCCCGCCCGGCGGCTGAAGGGACTTTTTCGGAGAGTTGCAGGAGGCTTTCGGATTTAGGACTGCCACCGTTAGCCTGTGAAAGGAATTTTCCCGGTCAGGCTACAGTGCTTTGGCGTTTCCGTTGGGCAGGTTGCCTGCGGCGCTTGGGTTGGTGATCCAGGTTCAACGCCGAGATCTTGCGGCTCAATGTGTTGCGGTGAATCTTCAGGGCTTTCGCGGCTTTCGACAGGTTTCCATTGTTGTTTTCGAGAATCTTCCGGATAAACCGCTTTTCGAACTCGCTCACAGCATCCTCAAAGAGGATATTGTTTTCAATCAATTGATTGATAAGGGCGTCAAGCTGGTCCTTCACTGGGCCACTCCGATCGTTAGAGTTCCTTGTTCGCTGTTGATTGGAATCCCATCGCTTTCTTGTCGCTCTGAATCAGCGTTTTCTTAAACTTTTCAAAGCTCGTGCGGAAGTCGTTCCTCATCTTGCCGGGCATGGCCAGCGAAATGACCCTGGACCCGGCGGTGATGTAAGGGGCCAGCGTCGACTGCTGCACAGCGCTCTGCTGGATCGCAAACGCCATCAGTACCAGCAGCAGGATGCAATCGACCAGCAGCCCGCGAACCAGGCCAAAGACCCCGCCAAGGAAGCGATCAAACCATTGAAGCTCAGCTTTCTGGATCAGCTTCCTGGCAATCGCCGAAACCAGCGCTCCAATCAACAGCGTTCCGACAAACAGCAATAGGAAGCTGACCGCCAGCGCAACCTCGTGGGATCGCGTGAAACGCCCGAGGAAAGGAGCCAGGCGTTCGTAGCCTGCTGCTGCGACGATCAGCCCCGCGATCAGCGACGCCAGAGTCACCAGTTCGGCAACAAAGCCTTTCCAGATGGCCGTCAGCACCGAGACAAAAACGATTATTGCTAAGATCCAGTCGAGCCAGTTCCAGTGTGCCATGCTGCTTCCGGGCCCTGAAGAGTCAGGGATTCAGAGTCTTCCCAGTCAACAGACGATAGGCGTCCAGATATTTTTGGCTGGTCTTTTCGACGACTTCAGGGGGAAGTGGCGGCGGGGGAGGCATCTTGTTCCAGTGGATTGATTCCAGGTAGTCACGCACGAATTGCTTGTCAAAGGAAGGTTGGGACCTTCCAGGCGCATAGCCGTCCTTCGGCCAAAAGCGCGAGGAGTCCGGCGTCAGGACCTCATCGATCAGGATGATTTCATTTCCAAGCTGGCCCCATTCGAATTTCGTGTCGGCGATGATGATTCCCCGATCTTCTGCGTACTTCCGTGCCTCCATATAGAGCCGAAGACTCAGATCGCGAAGCCTTTCGGCTGTGGCCTTTCCAACCCGCGCCACAGTTTCCTCAAACGAAATGTTTTCGTCGTGACCGGATTGACTCTTGGTGGCCGGCGTAAAAATCGGTTCATCGAGACGAGAGGACTCGACAAGCCCTGCGGGTAATTTGATTCCGCATACCGTGCCGTTCGCGCGATACTCTTTCCACCCCGATCCAGCCAGGTACCCTCTGACAACGCATTCGATCGGGAACGGTTCAGCTTTCTTGACCAGCATCGACCGCCCTTCGAGTTGGTCGGAAAAGGGGCGAAGCTCCTTGGGATAATCCGCCATCCGTGCGGTCAGGAAGTGCGTGGGAACCAGATCCTTGAAACGATCGAACCAGAAGCACGAGAGCTGCGTCAGCACCCGGCCCTTGCTCGGTATCCCCACGCCCAGAATCACATCAAACGCCGAGATGCGGTCCGTGGCGACAATCAGGAGCTTGTCGTCCCCAATCTCATAAATGTCGCGGACTTTCCCGCGAGATAAAAGCTTTATCCCTGGAAGATTCGTCTCGTGAATGACCAAATTTTCTGTCCCTTGCATAGTGGAAATCAGCAGCATTCAATTTTAAGGCATCAGGAAATCATGTCAATGAAAAAAGCAGAAGCGCCAATTGTAGCGGCGGTGTCCTCACCGCCGGCTCTACTTCTGCAGCGGCGATCTATGATCGAGGCTGGCGCAGACCCCGGTTTGTGGGGTCTGCGATTTCCCGAAGGGACTTTTGTGCGGCAGCAAGAACCTCTCGCTTCGCGAGATCGCAGACGCTACAATGCAAGCGTCTGCGCCAGCCGGCGTCCCCGCCAAAAAAGCTGTCCCTTCACACACTTTCTTCTTCTACGATAGCGGGGCATGGCAGGCGCCCAACAAAGGGCGAACACCGTTCGCCCCGAGGCACTGCACGGGCCCGTTCAGCGCAGGTTCCCCTGGCGTATAGGGGTAACCACGGCACCGATTTCGTGCCGAGAAGCTTTTGCACCCGGCAAGGGTGCCCTACAATAGCCGGTGGCATCGCCACCGGAACGCCCCCGGCGGTTAGCAGTTTCACATGGTGGCATCAGGTGCCCTACAATAGTTGGTAGCCACGGCATCGCCTTTAATGCCGTGGGTTCGTTGGTCATTGTCTGTAAAAAGCCCACGGCACACGGTCGGTGCCGTGGCTACCGGCTACACGAG